>CAYRTF010000182.1:0-3527 GCA_964427165.1 uncultured Actinomycetota bacterium
CCCTGGCATGGTCTATTGCTTCAATGGTCTGGGGCATTATCCCGTCATCAGCCGCAACAACGATGACCGCAATATCAGTGACTTTTGCCCCCCTGGCCCTTATAGATGTAAAAGCCTCATGGCCCGGCGTGTCTATAAAAGTGATCTTCCGGTCATTGTATTTTACCTGGTATGCTCCAATATGCTGTGTTATGCTGCCAGCCTCGCTTTCAGCTACTTCTGTTTCCCTTATTGAATCAAGAAGTGTCGTTTTGCCATGATCCACATGACCCATAATAGTCACTATGGGAGCCCTTTCGACAAGATCCCCTGGGGCATCCTGGTATACTTCTTCCATTTTCTCCTCAAAACCGATCATCCTGTATTTGAATCCATATTCATGTGAAATATATTCGATTAGGTCCTTTGAGAGGGTATTATTCAAAGTGATTATCTCACCCATATTGAAAAGAATGGTTATTATCTCATTTGATGGAATATTTACTCTCTCAGAAAGCTGTTTTACGGTAACACCTTCAGGGATCTCAACTGTTTTCTTTATTTCAGGTCTTTTTTTTCTGGCTTCTTCCAGGCTTTGCTTTTCTTTCGTTCCGGCTTTCTTCCTTGCCTTTCCTGTATCGGCTCTCTTTTTTTGAAGAAATCTCGCTTTTAGCCTTCCATCTTTTTCTTCCCTGTCAAGTTCCTTTGAAAGAACGCTTTGAATGTTTATTTTCTTTTCTTCTTCCCAGTCTACTTTTTTCTTATGTTTGGTTCCGGGACCTTCCTTTTTACTATATTTTATTTCTTCAGGTTCAGGTACTGATTGTTTTTTACCTTTTATCTTTGCTTTGGGAGCAGGTTTTGTAAGTTTCTTTTCTTCTTCTTTTTTCCTGGCTTTGGCAGCTTTTCTTTTCTCTTCTTCTCCGGCTTTATTTTTGGCTTCTTTTACCGTCTTCCTGGCTTCCTCAGCTTTTTTCTTCTTATCTTCCTCAGCTTTTTTCCTATCCGCTGCAGCCTTTTTCTTAGCTTCTTCAGCACTTTTCTTAGCTCTTTCCTCCTTTTCCCTGGATTCTTCTGCTTTCCTCTTCGCTTCTTCCTTCTTAAACTTTTCTTTTTCCCTGGCTTTCCTTGCAGCTTCCCTTGCTTTCTTTGCCGCTTCTTTGACTTTTTTGGCTTCTTCCTTCTTTTTTTTCTCAGCTTCTTTAACTAACCTTTGCGCTTCCAGGACCTTTTCTTCAGCCTCTCTTGCCTTTTTTTCTATAGCTTCCCTGGCTTTTCTTTTTTCTTCCCTTACAAGGGCTATTTCGATCTTCTTTACTTGAGAATCATTTAATACTGACATCTGTCCCTTGATGGCGATGCCGACACTGTCACAAATATCAAAAATATCATTTGTGGTTAAATTTTTCTCTTTTGCTAATTCAATAACTTTAATAGCGACCACTTCCTATAGCTGATAAACCAAAAATCTATCTAAATCTTTTATATTATCTCCAGGATCCAGTTCCCGGACAGGCTCCTAACTCTCCCCGGCTTTTTCTTCCTCTTCCTGGCCAAGAACCCTTTCTTCTCTTGCCTCGGCAAGCTCATCTTCAAACTGTTTTTCACTTTTTATATCTATTTTCCATCCAGTTAATTTCGCCGCCAGTCTTGCATTTTGTCCTTCCCTGCCGATTGCCAGAGAAAGTTGATCATTCGATACTACTATAAGAGAAAATTTATTTTCATCATCCACAAGCACCTTATGCACCCTTGCAGGACTTAATGAATTTTTTATATATGTGACAACATCATCACTATAATCGACTATATCTATCTTTTCTCCGCCAAGCTCATCGACTACCATCTTCACTCTCGATCCCTTTGGCCCGACACAGGCTCCCACGGGGTCGACATTCTTTTCATTGGAAGTGACAGCTATCTTTGTCCGGTAGCCAGCTTCACGGGCAATACTTTTGATCTCTACTATTCCCTCATAAATCTCCGGAACCTCGAGCTCAAAAAGTTTCCTTATCAATCCTGTATGTGAACGCGATACTATTACCTGCGGACCCTTTGTTGTTTTCCTTACATCAGATATATAACATTTTACCCTCTCACCATGCCTGTATCTCTCACCGGGAGCCTGCTCATACTGGGGAAGAAGGGCCTCTACCTTTCCAAGGTCGACAAGAGTAAATCTTGAATCACTCTGCTGTACTATTCCAGTAACCAGATCTCCTACCCTGTCCTTAAACTCATCATACATTATCTCTCTCTCAGCCTCTTTCATCCTTTGCCTTATGACCTGCTTGGCTGTTTGAGCGGCTATCCTGCCAAAATTATCCGGAGTAACGTCGACTTCTTTCACATCAGCTTCTTCCGCACCGGTATCATCACCCTCATTTTCAGGATCCCCGATTATCTTGTATACCTTTATTTCCCCGCTCTTGGTATCAATATCGATCCTGCATTCATAGTCAACCTGGTAATTTTTTTTGTAGGCTGCAGCAAGAGCAATCTCAAGAGCTTCTATTATGGTATCCATCTTTATGCCCTTTTCTCTTTCCAGCTCAACAAGTGCTGCAATTAATTGTTTATTCACTAAAATCACCTACAGTTTATTAAATAGTTTTTAATCAAAAAAATAGTGGGAGATTGCCCACTATTTTTAGTCATCTCATCTTAAAATTTCGTAAAGAGTATAGCATAAAACAAAAAAAAGTTACATAAATTTACAGCTATGCCGTATCAATTCCTTAAGGTTTGTATACCTCTTTTCCACAATGTTTTTATTGACAGCCATTCCTATTGCTTTCTTGCTTCCAACAAGTATTGCTAACTCCCTGGCTCTTGTCAAAGCTGTATATAGGAGATTTCTCTGAAGCAGCATATAATGGGAAGTGAGAAGCGGTATAATAACACATTTGAACTCAGATCCCTGGGATTTATGGATTGAAATGGCATAAGAATGATTTATTTCATCCATTTCGTAAAAGCTATAATCAACTTTTCTCCCATCATAGTCTATGCCGGCTTCCTTGAGCTCCATATCGATGCGGGTTATAATACCGATATCCCCATTATAGATATCCTTATTGTAATTATTCTTGAGCTGTATCACCTTGTCCCCCACCCTAAAACACCTGTTCCCATGAAGCAGGCCCGCACTTCCCGGGTTCAATATTTTTTGTATCCTGCTATTAAGATTTATGACACCGCATACTCCCTTATTTGTAGGAACAAGGACCTGTACATCATTTAAGGGATCCATCCCAAAACTTGAAGGTATTTTATTGGCAAGAAGGTACAGGATCAGGTTAACAGTTTCTTCTGGATCATTTTTTTCTAAAAAGAAAAAATCTTCTGAATCTCTATTCTTTATATAGGGGAACTGCCCATCCCTGACCTTATGGGCATTCCTTATTATCTGGCTCTGGCCTTCCTGCCTGTATATTTTTTTTAGCTCGCAAACTGGTACAGTTCCAGACTTGATAATATCTCCAAGGACATAGCCTGGTCCAACTGATGGGAGCTGGTCTATATCCCCGACAAAGATCAGGCTGCTG
>CAYRTF010000183.1:0-3515 GCA_964427165.1 uncultured Actinomycetota bacterium
ATAACAAGGAGTTATAGGATGACAAAAAAAATAATTATTTTACTGCTGATCATAATGATGGTTTTTTCATTTGTCTTATTTGGATGCGGTGGAACTTTGGCAGAGAAAACAGCTGTTGATGCTGCGGCAGAAGAATCTGAAGAACAATTAGAAGAAACTTCTGAAGAAGTTACCGGGGAAAAAACAGAAGGAGAATCCATTGAGGGGGAAACCATAGAGGAGCCGGCTGAAGAAGAAAATACCCTTGCTGAGGGAGAAGTTACCTTTAAAACTGAAGACGGCATCGACATCAATGGAAACATATTTGGAACGGGAAGCAAGTGGGTGATACTGTCACATATGTATCCGACTGATCAAACCAGCTGGTTCGATTTTGCCCGGGAACTTGCTGGCAAGGGCTATATTGTATTGACCTATGATTTCAGGGGTTATGGCAAATCCGGCGGGGACCAGGATATTCCAAATATCTATAAAGATCTGGAAGCTGCCCTGAATTTTGCAAAACAATATGATGCTGAAGAAATATTTCTAATAGGGGCAAGTATGGGGGGAACTGCCAGTCTGATAGTAGCTTCAAAAGAAGAAGTCGATGGTGTTGTAAGTTTTTCCGGTGCCATGGAATTTATGGGACTTTCTGCTGAGGGTATTGTGCAAGATATAGGATGCCCAAAGCTTTTTATAGCAAGCCAGGGTGATGAAAGCGCTGCAGATGCTGCAAATAAATTTTACGAAGAGTCGTCCACGTCTAAATATATGACAATTCTGAATGGAAGTTCACATGGGACTTTTGTATTTGATGAGGAACCGGATGAAGCAGAAATAGCAAAACAAAACATATTTGATTTTTTAGAATTTGGCTAGTGCGCCGGGACCAGTATTCTAAATAGGTGCAAATATTTAAGTTAAGTTTTGGATTCATTTATAAAATTGTAAAAAAAGTTGGAAATAGAAAGTATTAAAGAATGCTGATCGGAGACCTAAAGAAAAAGCTTATAGAATATTTAAAAAATAAACTGGGAGTGGATGTCAGGGCAGCAGGCATTGCAATAGAGGAGCCGCGAAACAGGGATTTTGGCGACCTTTCTACCAATGCTGCAATGGTGCTTGCTCCGGTAATGAAAAAAAGCCCGATGGATATTGCCCGGATAATCGCTGGTGATGCTATCTCCGGATGGGAAGAGGTCGAAGATATAAGTATAGCAAAACCGGGATTTATAAACTTCAAACTAAAGCCCAGCTATCTTATAGAAGCTCTAAAGGAGATTGTAAAAGACAAAGAGGGCTATGGCAAAAATGACAGCGGCCTGGGGATAAGGGTCCAATTCGAATACGTCAGCTCAAATCCGACAGGCGACCTCCATATAGGCCATGGAAGATGGGGGGCCCTGGGGGATTCACTGGCAAATATCTACAGGGCCAATGGCTATGAAGTCCAGAAGGAATATTATGTAAATGACTACGGCAGCCAGGCAGAAAAATTTGCCCGATGTGCCGAGGCGCTTTACCTGGAACACTTTAAAAGAGATGCTGATTATCCCGAAGACGGATATCCCAGGGATATAGTGGCAGTTGCGGTTGAAAAACTTATAAAAAAGTATAAGGATAGTTTCCTGTTTGAACATCCAAAACCGGGCCCTGCAGGTGAAAAACCAGATCACAGTATTAAAAACAGACAAGAAAAAACAGGTGATGAAAAAGGACTTAAAAATAGTGATTTTGCTGAATTCAAACAGGAGATCATAAAGATAATGACCGGCCATATCGGAGAGACCCTGGGCAGGATGGGAGTGGAATTTGACAGGTGGTTTTATGAAAGCAGCCTGTATGCGGGAGAAAATTTTGAGAAAACTGTAAAGGACCTGAGGGCAAGGGATCTCGTATACGACAATGAAGGCGCCCTCTGGTTCAGGTCCTCTAAGTATGGAGATGAGAAGGACAGGGTAGTTGTAAGAGGTGATGGAAATCCCACCTATTTTGCTTCAGACATAATGTATCTTGAGAGCAAGGCCGAAAGGGGATTTGACAGGATCTTCTATATTCTCGGTGCCGACCATCATGGATATGTAGACAGGCTGATCGCTGTTGGAAGGGCCCTGGGGATCGCAGAAGGAAAGCTTGAGGTGATCATCGGCCAGCTGGTAAATATCGTTAAAGACGGCCAGGCCGTAAAGATGTCCCGCAGGAAGGGAAAACTCTATACATTGAGGGATCTGGTGGAAGAGGTCGGCAGGGATGCAGTCAGGTATTTTTTCAGCAGTGTTTCCTTTGATACTCCTATGGACTTTGATATAGGGCTTGCCAAACAGCGTTCAAACCAGAATCCGGTATATTATATACAATATGCCCATGCGCGGATCGAGAGCATATTTAAAAAGATAAGGGGAGCGGCACCTGTAAATATGGAGCCTGCGGATATGTCGCTTGAAAGATTTGATTTCTCACAGCTTGAGCTTAAAAGCGGCAGCGGAAAGCAGATAGCAAAGATACTCGCACTTTATCCGGATATTGTATATGGCAGCTGTGTAAATAATGCACCGCATATGATAACACAGTATCTTTTCCGGCTGGCGACAGAGTTCCATCATTTTTATAATAAACACAGGATATTAAAAGATACTGAAAACGGACCTACTGTAGAGCCCGGCAGGGTCGGTCTTATCCTGCTGGTGCAAAGAGTGCTTAGAAATGCATTGAGCCTTCTGGATATATCCGCACCCGAGAAGATGTAGGGGGCCGTCCCGGGCTATTGGAGGTACCGGGAAAAATGTATTGCCATACGCTATACTATATTGGATAATGTAATACCCATTTCACATCCTTAAGCCGGTAGAGAGGATTACATTAGATAAGGTGTGGAGGATGACAGTGCTAAAGGTATAACCGGTATAATTCTATAAGTAGGAGAAAAGGGATCTGATGAAAGATAAAAATATAGAAAAAGTAAACATAGGTATGGCCGGATTTGGTTATATTGCTCACGGTGTATTCGAGCTTATATCCAACCAGAGAGAATATATAGCCAAAAAAACCGGCAAGGATATAAATATTGTAAGGATAGCCGAGAAGGATAGCGCAAAGCTTAAAACATTGACCGGTAAAATAGCTGGCGGTATCAAGATATCAGCGGATGCAGCAGATATATACAATGATCCTGAAGTCGATATAGTAGTTGAACTCATAGGAGGAGTGGATCCTGCTTATGATATCGTAATGGAGTCCTTAAAGGCAGGCAAATATGTAGTGACTGCGAATAAGGATCTTATAGCCAATAGGGGCGGAGACATCCATAAGACTGCCGAAGCTAATGATGTAGATATATTATTTGAAGCAAGTGTACTGGGTGGTATTCCTATTGTCGGGCCGCTAAAGACTACTCTTGCATCGGATAAGATATATAAAATAGTGGGAATAGTAAACGGGACCACAAATTATATACTTACCAGGATGGAAAAGGACGGTCTGTCATTTGAGGAAGCTCTTTTGATGGCACAGGATCTGGGATATGCGGAAAAGGC
>CAYRTF010000184.1:0-3485 GCA_964427165.1 uncultured Actinomycetota bacterium
TTTCGCTGAACAAAACTATATACTTTTAGGTGACATAATCGCTGAACGTTGACATAGAAAATTTCTCAGGAAAATATTATAGAAATTATGTTTTAGTTTTTATCTTTACAGGACCGGCCGAACCTCTTTCAATGATCTCAGTGGAAAGGACTATATTTTTTTCTTCTATTTTCTTTCCCTCTACCATATCCAGCAGCAGATCCATGGTGGTCTTTCCCATCAGCTTCTTGGGCTGCTTCACTGAAGTCAGCGGAGGGTCGGAAAACTGGCTGACGATCTCATTATTGAACCCGATTACAGATATATCCTCTGGAATCTTATATCCCATTTCCTTTAAAGCCTTCATGAGCCCGATCGACAGGTAATCAGCAAGTGCAGCAAATGCAGTAGGCATGCTTTTCCTCTTCAGCAGTTCCTTGACTACGTAATAAGTTCTTTTGAATTCATTAAGTCTTATGGAATCATCAATGATCACCTGTTTTGGATCAAACTTAAGGCCATTCTTTTTCAGGCCCGAAAGATAACCTTCATACCTTCTGCGGACAGTCGTCTGATTGTCAAGACTAAATGACAGATAACCTATCTCTCTGTGCCCCAGATCTGCCAGATAGTCGATGACTTTTTCCATTGCAAGAGCATTATCGATCAGAACTGACGGTATCTGCGTGTTTCCTATTTCCCTGTCAGTTAAAACAACCGGTATCCCGTAATTATGAACCATTCTTATGTGATCATGGCTGTCAAAACCACAGAAAAATATAATACCGTCTACAAACTGGTTCATCAGGATATTTATCTGCCGCTCTTCTTCTGCTATATCATAAAAGGAACATCCCAGTATCAATGTATAATTTCTTTTTCTTGCAGCCTCTTCCATTCCTCTTATGACCTGGGCAAAAAATGGTTGTGCTATATCAGGCAGTATTACTCCTACGGCCCTGGTGCTCTTCGTCCTCAGTCCCCTGGCAATAATATTAGGTTTATATTTTAATTTCTTTATAGCAGCAAGTACCTTCTTCTCCCTTTCCTCGCTTACAAACTTATTCTTGTTTATAACACTGGATACGGTGGAGATCGAGACACCGGCTTTCTTTGCCACATCTTTTATCGAAGATCTTTTCATCTTTTTTTTCATAATAATAAGCCGGTTTACTGTCAATAGTTTGTCCATAATAAGCGAAACGATTCGCAAAAATTATAAATAATATGACCTTATAAGTCAATTAGCTTTCTCCTTTAGCTTTCTCCTTTAGATTTATTTATGGGGCAGCAGGTGCATCCTGAGAAGATCGATTCAAATGAATTTGATCTTCCCTGCCTGAAAGAAGAAACTAATAGTAAAAACAAGTGTCTATTTAATAATATATATCTTAATATAATATAAGTTCTATTAAGATCAAATAGTTTAGTAAACACCTAAAAAGAATGCGGTGAAAGCATGGAGGCTCTGGAAATAATAAAAATAATAGCTATCATCGTCCTCTGCTACCTGGTGGGTGCCATACCTTTCTGCAATCTTTTAGCTATGGCAGCCGGAAAAAAGGACCTGACAAAAATCGGGGACAAAAATCCGGGGGGCTGGAATCTGATCTTCAATGTTTCCAAAATATGGGGCATAGTCGGTATGGCACTTGATATATGTAAAGGATACTTTTCATATTTTCTTACATACATGTTTACCGGAAGCCTGGTGTTTGCGCTTATAGCGGGCTGTGCGGCAGTTGCCGGCCACAACTACTCACCTTATCTCAGGTTTCGTGGAGGAAAAGGGCTGGCTGCCATGGGGGGGTTGGTGATAGCAATACATCCCCTGACCGTGATCGCCTTTGGAATAGGTATACTCCCGGGACTTTTCCTGATAAGAAATATGATCTGGGGAGTATTTTTAGGGATAGCTACAATTGGGATCTTTTTATGGTTATTCATGGAAAATTCACTGTATCTTGCTATGACTGCACTGCTCCTTCTGATCATAATACCTAAATATATAAACCGCGGCATCAGCCTGGGCATGAATTTTAAGTTCAGGAAAGAAAAGACTATGAAAGATCTATTTACTCCAAAAATAAGATAAGGTTCATAGATCAGATGCTATTCTTTTTAATGACCGGCTGTTTATAGTGTTAATGAGTTTTAGAGGGTCCCCTATTTATAATTATCATTTATAAGCCTTAGCTCTTCCTCCTCATCTTCATTCTCCACTACATTATAAGTCCTTCCCTTCCAGCATACGCCTATATTAAACTTATACTGGAGGACCGAATTTACTGCCAGGGATAAAAGATATATCACAGAAAGGGGGTAGAGAAGTATGTCAATGGCTTTCATCCTGAACCTGATCGATAGTATTATTCTTGTTATCAGTATAAATATTACCTGAAGGATCATTATGTTTATATACATTTGCTGCCAGTCAAAGATTATTCCCAGAGGGAGCATTACAAAAGGCATCAGGTAAATCGCTGCTATCGCCACAATCGCAGCAGACATCATCACAATATTGTAATCGAATGAGGAAAATAGAACCTTTGAATATCCGCTTACGACCTCAGAGAAATTATGATACATCCTGCAATAGAGATTACTTCTCCCGTCAAATATCATAAACCTGTATCCACACCTTTTTACCTGCTTGGAGATGATAACATCTTCCAGTATCTCCCCCTTTACAGACTCATGTCCGCCTATGGCCTCATACACTTCTTTCTTAAAAAGCATGAACTGTCCTATGGCAGTACAGAAAAGAGCCCTTCTTGATCTCCTGATAAGTGCAAACGGCATAAATCCCATTATCATAAAATTACCGAATGGGATAACCATCCTTTCAGGAAGTGTGACCATTATCTGTTTTGCAAATACAGAAAGTGCATCTACCTTATATTGTAAAAGACATGCGACCGCCGAAGACACAGAAGTCGGAAAATGAAGAGTGTCCGCATCTACAAACAGGAGATACCGCCCCTTTGAATAACCAGCCAATTGCTGGCAGGCATAGGATTTGCCGAGCCATCCCCTGGCAAGGGGCCTGCCATAATACAATCTGATACGTGTATCTTTTTTTATAAGCTCATCTACTATTTTTGCTGTTCTATCAGTGGAACCATCATCAAGTACGAGTATTTCAAGATTGTCATAATCCTGCTTGAGAAGTGAGTTGATACACCTTTTTATATTATCCTCTTCATTCCTGGCAGGAATAAGGACCGATATCAGGGGCCTTTCCTTGAGGAAGCTTTCCGGGAGTTTATGTTTTATGGTATTCTTAAATAGGAAATTATTAATAATGAAATTGATCATTATTAATAAAAGAATACCAGCAGCTATATATTGATACAGCAAAAAGAAACCCATCTTATGCACCACCTCCGGATACCTTTAAACTGGTTGTATTATAGCATAAAGGGATTATATGAATATAATAAAATCATTAATTCTTCCAGCTAGTTTCATGCAAACCCGCATAAACACTGGCCTTACAGACCCTC
>CAYRTF010000185.1:0-3447 GCA_964427165.1 uncultured Actinomycetota bacterium
ATTATATACTTATTGAATTCGGGACCGGTGCAGTCATGGCTGTGCCTGCGCACGATGAGAGGGATTTCGAGTTTGCCAGGAAATACAATATACCGGTCGTAGAAGTCATATCACCTGACGGCAAGGAGCACGGTACCCTGGAAGAAGCTTATACCGGTGAAGGCATAATGGTGAATTCCGGCAGGTTTAATGGAGTAGATTACAGAAATGGAATAAGGGATGTCACAGGATATCTTGAAAAAAATAATCAGGGAAAATTTGAAGTAAATTTTAAACTGAGAGACTGGCTCATATCGAGACAGAGATACTGGGGTTCACCGATACCGGTCATCTATTGTGATAAATGCGGTACTGTGCCTGTTCCTGAAAAGGATCTGCCGGTTATTCTTCCCCATGATGTTGATTTTAGGCCAACCGGACTATCACCACTTAGCTATTGTGAGGACTTCGTAAATGTGAAATGTCCTGAATGTGGAAGTGAGGGGAAACGGGAAACAGACACCATGGATACATTCGTATGTTCATCCTGGTATTTCCTCCGGTATTGCAGCCCTCATTCTGAAGCCAGGGTATTTAAAAAAAAGGATGCCGATTACTGGATGCCGGTGGACCAGTATATCGGAGGGATAGAGCACGCAACGATGCATCTTATTTATGCCAGGTTTTTCACAAAGGTGCTTTTTGATGCAGGTCTTATCAAACAAGAGGAACCTTTTAAGAAGTATTTTCCTCACGGTGTCGTAAACCTTGGAGGAAAGAGGATGTCAAAATCCAGGGGGAACCTTGTAAATCCTTCTGAAGTATATAATAAATACGGGGCCGATACATTGAGGCTTTATATTTTATTTGTAGGCCCTGCAGACAGCCCTGTTGACTGGAATGACAGCGGTGTAGAAGGTGCACATAGATTCCTGACAAGGGTGTGGAGGCTGGCGCTGAATAATATTGATTTTTTAGGTGATAAAAGTACAGGCAGCAGTAAAAGCTATATAGACTTCGACAGATTATCCGGACTGGAAAAAAATGTTTACCGGAAACTTCACCAGACAATAAAAAAAGTGTCTGAAGATATTCTTAAAAGGTTCAATTTCAATACTGCAATAAGTTCACTGATGGAACTGGTAAACCTTATATATAAATACCAGGATGAAGTAAATGATAGTGATAAGGACCCTGCTCTTATCAGGGAACTGAATGATAAACTGCTCATACTTCTTTCACCCATAGCTCCATTTATTACAGAAGAGCTGTGGGGGGTCGCAGGCAATGCCGGCAGCATCCATAAAGTGCAGTGGCCCGGTTATGATGAGAAGATAGCCGCAGAGGACATGAGTACAATAGTATTTCAGGTAAACGGCAAACTCAGGGACAGGGTCGAGATGCCTGTAGGCACCTCAAAGGAGGAGCTTGAGAACCTGGCCCTTTCTTCCGAGAAGGTCAAAAACTTTACTGATGGAAAGAATATAGTCAGGACAATTGTAATACCGGATAAACTGGTAAATATTGTTGTCAAATAAACATGCTATAACTACATCCAGAATAATAAATATTGTTTCAAATGTTTACTTATTGTAGGACAATTAGTATAATAATTGCGTGAGGTGATGTAGATGAAATTTATTAATGTAAGAGAACTAAGGCTCCGGCCTGGTGAAGTCTGGAAAAAATTAAAGATTGAAAGAGATATTGTTCTGACTTTAAACGGAAAGCCTTTTGCAGTTTTAAATAGTACCGATGAAGACAGACTTGAACAGACCCTGACTTCCTTACGCAGGAGCAGGGCTCTGGAAGCAATGGAAAAACTCCAGAAGTACTCGAAAGAAAAAGGTCTGGACGAGCTAACTATTGAAGACATAGAAAAAGAGATCCAGTTGGTCCGCAGGGAGAGATAAGTTGATAGTAGTAGTGGACACAAACATTATAATATCGGGTTTAATAAATCCACATAGTTCTTCCGGGACTGTATTAAAATTAATTTTAAATGGAAAAATAAAGTTGGGTATCGATAATAGGATCATCAGTGAATATAGGGAAGTTTTACTCAGAAAAAAATTTAGCTTTGAAAAAGAGTCAGTGGATTATATATTAGAACAAATAGAGGGTGATGGAACAAAAATTATTCCGGAGCCTTTAGATCTAGCATTACCGGACAAAGATGACCTTCCTTTTTTAGAAGTTGCTGTGGCTGGGAATATAAAAATATTAATCACTGGCAATAGAAAGCACTTCCCAAAAAAAATATACAGAATGGTAAGAATATATTCTCCTTTAGAATTCATGAGTGAGTACAATAAATTGAAGCAATGATAAGTTTATCCAATCCCTGATTCAAAATAGTATATGCCTGCTAGTGCTTGCTCCCTATTTATTATATGCCTTAATAAGCTCCAGTGTTGACCTGCAGAAAGCCGGAAGATCGTCCGGGATCCTGGAGGTCACAAGATTATCGTGGACCACCACTTCCTTATCAATATAGTTTCCTCCTGCATTTTTAAGATCTGTGGCAATGGCTATATAACCTGTGACGTCTTTACCCCTGCAAATATCAGCTTCGGCAAGCATCCAACCACCATGACAGACAGCGGCTATTATCCTGCAGCCGTCAAATGCTTTCTTTACTAGATCAACCATGTCCTTGTCGAGCCTCATCTTATCAGGTGCAAATCCTCCTGGTATTATTACAGCGGCCACTTCATCAAGAACTACATCGGCAGGAGTCATATCTGATTTTACAGGCAGACCGAATTTCCCTTTATACTCTTTGCCTGCTTCCGGACCGACTATCATCACTTCATAACCAGCTTCAATGAATCTATAGTAAGGATAGATGATCTCTTCATCCCTGAATCCGTCTTCTACAAGTATAAACACTTTATTTCCCATAATATCCTCCAGTATTTAAATAACTAACTCTTAAAGACAGGTCTATTATACTCCTACCTCTCTTATATAGATATTATACTAAAAAAAGACTATTGGAGGATGAAAATATTTATCAATGATAATTAAATTATGTTAATATGTATATGTACAAATACGTAATTTTATTTAGTTATTTTTTATTTAGATATTTATTAGGATCATGATGCGATGAATTTTATAGATATAAGGGAACTATTTTCGAGAATAAGGTTTCTTGCAAATAATCTCAAGTATAATTCCAGGAAACACTTTTACCTTACTACCTTATGTCTGGTAGTTGTACTTGTCCTAATATTTACCGCAGTTTTTATAAAACAAAGGATTGAGATCATAAGGAAAGAAAATATTGTAAGGAGTTTTTATACAGATAAAGAAAGTGCGGATGGGGAAAATGCAGGTAATGGGAGCATGGAAGGAGAAAGCAGGGGAGGGCCACTTCAGTTGGAAGAAGAAGCAGCTTCGACAGGAGAACCGGCGGGCATGGTTGGTGATGCAGGGTATAAAGTATTTTACAGGGTCCATATA
>CAYRTF010000186.1:0-3436 GCA_964427165.1 uncultured Actinomycetota bacterium
TAAGAAGGGTAAAGTCAATAATAAATGGAGGATTGTCATTAATGGATAGGGACAGATTACAACAAATAATACCGTTTATCGCGGAAAAATTTAAATTCAGGTTAGAGACTATCGAGAAAGACTATTACCTGACACTTATTCTAAACAATATTGAGTCACATTTGAGTGATAAAATAATTTTTAAAGGCGGAACTCTTTTAAATAAAATTCACCTTAACTACCACAGATTAAGTGAAGATATCGATTTTACATATTTTAGTTCTGATAGTATTGAGACCCGTTCTGGTAGATCCAGGGCAATAACACCAATAAGAGAAAAGATGGCGGAATTTTTAAAACTTTTAGATTTAAAAAGCAAGAAGCCTGAAGGTGAAGGTTTTAACAATTCTACTCAGTATGTATTTAACATTTCCTATTCCTCATTTATATCAGGAAAGGATGAAAATATAAAATTGGAGATCTCGCTCAGGCAAACACCTGTTGATAAACCAGTTCATAATATCGTAGATCATTTCTATAAGGATCCGTTTACAGGAGAGGATTTAATACCCAGAAACAAAATATTATCACTTACACTGGATGAGGCTGTTGCAGAAAAACTTAAAGCAGCGGTAGCAAGAAGGGATATAGCAATCCGGGACTATTACGACCTATGGTTTATATCTGAAAAAAAGTTTGATTTTAAAAACAAACACTTCCTTTCAATATTCAAAAAAAAACTTGAAGAAGAAAAATACAGGACGAATTTTTCTCATAATTTTGGCCTGGATCAAAAATCTATAGAATTACTTAATAAGCAGATACCAGCAGAGTTAATGCCTGTTATTAGAATTGGTGAAACTTTTAACCTCGATAAAGTTTTTGATCGGTTCAATATGATTGACCTGGCTGCAAGGATCGAGAAAGGAAGATTTTAATATACTATCTTGCCTAATTGAAGTCCTGCTTGCTTCTTTATTTCTATATACAAGTCATCTTTGATATTCCTTAATAGAAATGTTTTCATGATCGCTCCAAAATAAATTTTAACTAAATATACCATAAAAAATTAAAAAGAGATATCAAGATGATACTATATGATGATATCATGTAATTAATTTCGATACTGATTGGCCTGCAGTAATGCTGCATACGGAAAAAAATAAAATGGAATTGCAAATTCCATTTTTTAGTGTAAAATGGAAGTATGTATTCCAGAATAATAAAAATACCAAAAAATAAAAGCTTCTTTCTTTTTGGTCCCAGAGGGACAGGCAAGACGACATGGGCCAAAAAGAATTTTAAAGATGCCATATATATTGACCTCCTGGAGTCGCGTCTATTTAATGATCTGCTTGCAGATCCCCAGAGGATTGAGGACCTCATACCAGAAAATTTTGACGGTTGGATCATTGTTGATGAAGTCCAAAAAATACCACTTATATTAAATGAAGTGCATAGGCTCATAGAAAACAGGGGATACAAATTTATTTTAACAGGTTCAAGCGCGAGGAAGATAAGAAGAAAAGGTCAAAATCTTTTAGCTGGAAGAGCGCTTACAAGCTCTATGTATCCGCTAACTGCAATAGAGCTGGATGAAGATTTTAATCTGGAGCACTCATTAAAATATGGAACTCTTCCCTCCGTTTATATGGAAGAGGACCCACAGGCATACCTTGAAAGTTATATAAGGACCTATTTGCAGGAAGAAGTCCGCCAGGAAGGGCTCACAAGAAATCTTGGTGCATTTGCACGATTCCTTGAAGCAGCAAGTTTTTCCCAGGGATCCGTATTAAATATCTCCGAGGTCTCAAGAGAGTGTTCGGTGGAAAGAAAAATAGTTGAAAATTATTTCAGCATTCTGGAAGATCTGCTTATAGGGTTCCGCATCCCGGTTTTTACCAGAAAGGCTAAAAGGAGAATGATCAGGCATCCAAAATTTTATTTCTTCGATGTAGGAGTTTACAGGACCATAAGACCCATGGGCCCTCTTGATTCCCCTGAAGAAGCCGAAGGTATAATATTTGAAAGTCTTTTTTTGCAGGAGCTCAGGGCCCTAAATGATTATTACGGTTTGGGCTATGATATCTACTACTGGAGGACAGCCGGCGGGCGTGAAGTAGATTTTATCCTTTACGGCAAAAGAGGGATAAGGGCATTTGAAATAAAGCGCAGGAACAGGGTTATATCCGGCGCTTTATCAGGACTTAAAGCTTTTTTAAGGGATTATCCATCCGCACAGGCGTTTTTTATTTATGGGGGCAAAAAAACATTATATATTGATGGCATCAAAATACTTCCCATAGACAGGGCTATCAAAGGTCTAAAAGAAATACTTTAACAATTTTTCCTACTCCACCTTTATAACCGCCTTTACTACATCTGAGGGATTTTCAATCACAAAATCAAATGCCTTCTTTGTATCCTCAAAATCAAATGTATGGGTCACTATATCCTTTATTTTAATGGAACCGCTTGCTATGGCCTCTATTGCAACAGGATATTTATTCCTATACCGGAATACTGTGGTAAGCGATGCTTCCTTTATGATTAGCTGTATGAGGTTATAATTGATCTCATCCTGAAGGGACATTCCCACAAGTACTATGGTGCCAGATCTTGACACAAGATGAGGAGTCTGTGCGATAGTCACAGGACTGCCGGCACATTCTATTACCTTATCTGTCCCAAGCCCTTCAGTTAAAGCATTTATCTTTTCTATGGTATCAGCCTCTTTTGCATTAATAGTCTCAGTAGCTCCCAGTTTTTTAGCAAACTCCAGCCTCTTATCTTCAATATCGGCGACATAGACTCTTCCGGCACCAGCACCTTTAGCGGATAAAAGTGATACTAGCCCTATACATCCTGCACCAAGCACAGTTACGCTGTCACCTAAAGCTACTCCTCCCTGGGCTATTGCATGGAGACCCACTGCCAGAGGTTCGATCAGCGCCCCTTCCATAGTGGAGACATTACCTGGAAGCTTGTATGAGAATGCAGCCGGGTGGGTCAGGTATTTAGTGAGGGCTCCGTTATAGGGCGGAGCTGCCATCATCTTAACATCGGGACAAAGATTATATTTTCCCTGCCGGCACATGGAGCAGCTTCTGCAGGGTACAGATGGTTCAAGTGCTACCTTGTCACCAGGTTTTAGGTCCTTTACATCAGAACCTACTTCTTCCACTATTCCTGCTGTCTCATGTCCCAGGATAAACGGAGGTTCTACAATAAAATCCCCGATCTTTCCAGCTTCATAAAAATGCACATCTGATCCGCATATTCCCACATATTCAATTTTTACAAGTACTTCATCATCCTTTGGTTTGGGTACTTCAGTATTCCTTATCTCGATCTTGTGAAGGCCTGTCATATATGCTGCTTGATTTTTCATCTTATCTCCTTTATGGATTTATCATTACCTTAATATTATCTTTTCCACTCATCACTATCTCTAAGC
>CAYRTF010000187.1:0-3431 GCA_964427165.1 uncultured Actinomycetota bacterium
GTAATAGCCTCGATCGTGGTGGATGAAGATTTTCATTATACAGATGAGACATACCATGTTGTTGCAAATACATCTGATCCAGATGGAGATCCTCTTTCCGTGACGTGGAGTGTGAGCGGCGGAAGCATGAATGATATCCATGCCAATCCGATGAACTGGACTGCGCCAGCAACTGCTGGTGATTACGATATAACGGTCGAAGTAGATGATGGAAATGGAGGAACTGCAACACTTACAAAATCCGTAGAGGTCTTCCCAGCTCTGCCTCCTCCTGTGGCAGCAATGGATATGCCTTATGTCAATTCTGAAAGCGGGTATATAGTACAGGGCCAGGAAGTAATAAATAATGCTGGGATATTTGTCGGGGATTCTACAACAAATAAACTCTGCAGGGGCTATATGAGCTATGACATAACAGCACTTTCCGGAGTGACTGTAACAGATGCTACCCTTACCTATAATTTAGACTCAGTATATGGAACCCCGGCCTTTGGCAATCTATGGGTCGGAGTCACATATTGGGGAGCTGAACCTCTTGTAGTCTCTGATTTTGACCTGATAGGAGTAGCTATAGGGAACTTCAATACTTCAAGTTTTACATGCAGCAGTCAAGAATTGATAGACGAGCTGCAAAAAGCCATAAATGATGGCAAATCCAGATTCCAGGTCAGGATACATTTTGCAAGCGGAACTTCTGATGGAGACAGCAGCTGGGACGGATGGTCATATTACAAGAGCCAGGTTATTTTAAATGTAGTTTATACCATGCCATAGAATTATTATAATAGCTATTATGAAGAAAGAGTGTGATCATTGGCTCTTTTTTGGGTTAAAATAAATAGTGGAAATAAATCAGTATTTATTTCCACTATTAGCTATATATGATGAAGACTCTTTTTAAGACCCTCAAGTTCAGAATGGAGTTTTTCCCATTCGTCCATCTTCAGGCCTATTTTCTTCTTTAGTTCTCCGTATTCAATAAATAAAGAATTATTTCCCGGGGTCTCATCGGAAGGATCCCGGGATTTAAGATGCTCTGTCAGTTCATCCATTTTATCTTCCAGTTCTTCAATTTCATTTTTTTTAAATACTCTTTCAACCTCGCAGGTTATCTCCGGTTCTTTTATTAGTGGCTGCTGCCCGGAAAGTCTTCCTTCGAGGGCAAAGGCAAGTACAGAAAGTTGGGCTAGCCTGAAAGAGACCAGGGATATGGTGATAGAACTCTTTGAAGCAGAAGCAAAATGGCTGCCACAGTTTAAAGGCAATAAGCCTAAAAAGATAGAAATAATAGATGTACCTGAAGATACGGTTGGGGTAGAAGTTCCGCTGGATCCGGCACTTGCAGTTGCCAATAGGTTTGGAAACTGACAAAAGACTAGGAGTCCTGGTACTTTATTGACAGGCAACATGGCAAAGACCTTACGCTCTGGGGGACCGTAGATATCCAGGAGACGCTGCCCTTTGGGACCACTGAAGATGTGGAGAAAGAAGTGAGGGAAAGGATCAAAAACCTTGCTCCGGGAGGAAGTTTTATTATCAGCCCTACCCACCATGTCCAGATAGATACGCTATTGGATAATTTCTTTACTTTCTGGGACATTGCAGAAAAATATGGCGCATACCCAATAGGGGAAGGATAGGACAGTAAGCATTTATGCTGCAAAAGATCCCCTGGCCCGGCCAGGATGATGGACTGTGGCAATATATTTACTCCTGTCCGCCAGCACTTATAATATAGATCTTAAAATTACCTTCACGGTTCGATTGAAAAGCGATTATTTTACCATCAGGCGACCAGGAAGGGTTTTTATCGTCTGACGGGTTGCCTGTCAGGTTAGTCTGCCCGGAACCGTCAATATTCATGACATATATCTCACCGTTGCCATCGCGGTATGAGCTAAAGGCGATCTTTTTGCCATCAGGCGACCAGGAAGGTGTAAAATCATCTGCTCTATTGTTTGTCAACCTTGTCTGCCCGGAACCGTCAGCGTTCATAATATAGATCTCACTATTGCCATTGCGATGTGATTGAAAGGCGATCATCTTGCTATCAGGCGACCATGAAGAAGAAAAATCAACTGCCGGGTTGCCTGTCAGATTAGTCTGCCCTGAACCATCAGCATTCATAATATAGATCTCAAAGCTGCCGTCACGATTTGAGTCAAACGTGAGCATACTGCCATCAGGGGACCAGGCAAGACCAGCATCAAATGCCGGGTTGCCTGTCAGATTAGTCTGCCCGGAGCCGTCAATGTTCATAATGTATATTTCAGAATTACCGTCCCGGTCTGATTGGAAGGCGATCTTTTTGCCATCAGGCGACCAGGAAGGTGTAAAATCATCTGCTCTATTGTTTGTCAACCTTGTCTGCCCGGAACCGTCAGCGTTCATAATATAGATCTCACTATTGCCATTGCGATGTGATTGAAAGGCGATCATCTTGCTATCAGGCGACCATGAAGAAGAAAAATCAACTGCCGGGTTGCCTGTCAGATTAGTCTGCCCTGAACCATCAGCATTCATAATATAGATCTCAAAGCTGCCGTCACGATTTGAGTCAAACGTGAGCATACTGCCATCAGGGGACCAGGCAAGACCAGCATCAAATGCCGGGTTGCCTGTCAGATTAGTCTGCCCGGAGCCGTCAATGTTCATAATGTATATTTCAGAATTACCGTCCCGGTCTGATTGGAAGGCGATCTTTTTGCCATCAGGCGACCAGGAAGGTGTATTATCGTCTGCAGGGTTGCCTGTCAGATTGGTCTGACCGGAGCCGTCAAGATTAATGATATATATTTCATGGTTACCGTCACGATTTGAGTCAAACGCGATCATCTTGCTATCAGGCGACCAGGAGGGGGCAAGATCGTTTACCAGGTTGTTTGTCAACCTTGTCTGCCCGGAACCGTCAGCGTTCATAATATAGATCTCTTCATTGCCGTCACGGTACGAGCTAAAGGCGATCTTTTTGCCATCATGTGACCATGAGGGATCATTATCATCTGATGGACTGATACTGATTTCCAAATCTATTTCTCCGTCATGAGGTTCTTCTCTGGTTAGCGGGACCTCCTCTTCAACAAATTCTTCGACAGACAGAGCTTCTTCACTGCAGCTAGTTCCTATAAGTAGCATGGAAACAGTAAATATTATTACCAGCAGTGAGATCAGGTATTTTTTCATTTTATCAATATCCTTTTTAAATACAGGATTTATTTACAATTTTAATCAATAAAGAAATCCGAACAAATACAATGGGATCTCATATTTATTTCCATAAAGTATATCATCTTTTACCAGATACGCATCTCCTATATGGCTTTTAATCTGTTTCAATGTTTTATTCTTCCCGCCAATTTCAAAGATTGTATTATTTACTTCAAAATCACCTGTTTTACTATAAAATATTTTATTGCCAGAATTCTTAATCA
>CAYRTF010000188.1:0-2003 GCA_964427165.1 uncultured Actinomycetota bacterium
ATATTAATGCCATTGCCAGCATGATCAGTGATAGAACCGAAGAATAGCCAAACTGGGTAAACTGAAATGCATACCGGTACAATAGCGTCCCGAGTACATGGGTCTGGCCGGCCGGCCTTCCCTCTGTCGTCATAACATACACATAAGTAAATACTTTAAATGATAGTATCAGCTGCATGATCACTATTATTGATAATACATTCTTCAGAAGCGGCATCGTGATCTTTATTACTCTTTGAAATTTGGTTGCTCCGTCAATTTCAGCAGCCTCATAGATCTCTTCATCTATATTCTGCATTCCTGCAAGAAAAAATATCATAGGAAATGAGCTATATTGCCATATTGCCACAAGTATCATGATCGTTTTTGCAATCCAGGGAGTCCCAAACCACATGATCTGGAGTGATTCAAGATTAAGTTTTTCCAATATTGCATTAACAAGGCCGTTTTGATTGAATATTGTCTTCCACAGTATAGCAACTGCAAATTGAGCCAGTATATAAGGCAAAAAGAATATGATCCTGTATGCCCTCCAAAACCTTACTTTTCATTTGGTGGAAACTGTAAGACCGATGTAGCCGGAGGGATTCCCCTTTATCAAAGTGAAAAAGATCTGGAGCCCATAGGGTCCATTGGTGTCAGCGGTCCGTCACAGGATATAGACGAAGAAGTGGCCAAAGCAGGTGCTGAAGCGATTTCTTATGATTTATCTTCTTAACATAATTATAATACACTTACAAATTCAGTCTTGACTATACTTGGCATCAGTTTTCAATCATAAAACGTCCTGATATTTGCTTGCCCCATATAATACACGCATTATAATAACCTGTTGTTCTGCTTCGTTTACAAGATAAAAAACAATATAATTGTCAACAATGAGCTTTCTGTAGCCTTTGTTTTTTAAAAGTTTATCTGAAACCAAGCTACAGGAGAATGGGAACCTTGTGAGTCTATTTATAGCATTTTCAATTTTATCCATAAGATTTACAGCAGCCATTTCAGCAAAAAGTTTTGTGGAAATATAGCCATAAATCTCATCTAGGTCCTCTTCGGCTAATAGGGTAAACTTCAAATGGTAACAACTATTTGCCATATTTCGCTTTCAACTTTTTAAAGACTTCCTCACCATCTAATAAAGGTGTTCCCTGTGCAATTTGTGCTTCAGCTTCAGCCAGCTTTTTATAAGCCTCTACCAAAGCCATCTGACTCTCGTAGGTATCAATACTCATTATAACTAGGTCTCCATAACCATTTTTGGTAATAAAAATTGGTTCCTTTTGTTCATTACAGATTTCAGAAATTTTATTTGTATTTCTTAAATCTGTTATTGGCCTTATTTTCGGCATTTTAATCACCTCACTATTATAATGTCATTATAATAGCATAATTATGTTTATAGTGTACACAAAATTTATTTTAAGATAAGTTTGCTTATTTAGGAGGTGTTGTCTGTGAGAGGAGGGTATTAATCACAGTAACCAAAGTTTTTTCCCAAACCCATACTGGAAGATCAGCTATCTTTATTTATATAATCAGGTCTGATTAAGGCAGGCATTGCAGATAAGGGGTTTTATGCTGATTACCTTCATCTCTTTTCTCCTGTTAGTATTTTTTCTAGTTCAACTGGTTTTCCTGCTGTAAAGAGAAAAGTCTTTATCCCTGCTTTACCACATTTATTAACAAATGATGCCGGATCCTCAGTATTTTCAGCAAAAAGCCCATAATGCATGGGTGAAGCAATTTTTGGACGTATATCATTTATCACACTAAATGCTTCATCACTATTCATATTATTAAATTTGCCATTTATACAGATAAGGGCAAGGTCTATTTTTCCACCGCTTGCCTTGAGTATGTCCTTTCCCAGATTTTTAGAGTAGCGTGTATCTCCACTAATATATATTTTCTTATCTCCAACCTTTACTATAAGACCTACCGAATACTTATCGCTATGGTCCGCAGGAGTCGCTGTAAGATTAAAACCCAGAATTTCCACCTTC
>CAYRTF010000188.1:2013-3431 GCA_964427165.1 uncultured Actinomycetota bacterium
AAAGACTATATCTGGCTTAAGGTCCTCAAGCTTTACCGGTACGGGTACCAGCCTCGTCCATCCCAGTGTTTTTTCCACCACATCGCTTAGGTACGGATCTATGACAAGTCTATTGCCAGAGCTTTCAATTATAAAGCCGCCGCCTGTTATCCATGTAATTTCCATTTTCTATAATTTTCCCTTTTGTGAGATCATTACCCTCTACTCTAATTCCACTTCCTGGTCCTTAAAGATGAGACGGTTGATCTTTGCAACTATCACTGAGTCTATCGGTTTCTCATAAGTCTCTCTAGTGGCCCTTGATGAAGTACCGCAGGTCACCATCACTACTTCATCATTTCCCACCCCGATAAGATCTGCTGAGATATAGAAATTATCATTATACGTACCATCTATATTCATCTCCTGGACGACCATGAGTTTGAAGCCATCATAAGAGCTGTCTTTGATCACAGACACGACATTTCCTATTACCCTACCTATTATCATCAGAAACCTCCCCTCCGGTATCCAGGGAGTCAATAATTGCAATTATTGAGCAATCAACAGGTACCATATGATCCTTAAAGGCCCATGTCGCCTGGAAACTTGTTTCAAATGCAACAACCTCATCAATACCTACACCCAGTGGATCGATAGCAAAAAACGGCTTGCCTTCCAATTTACCGGTCTCAGCATTGATCACCTGGAGTATCTTTATGTCTTTTCCCTCCAACGTAGGATGCATAAAATCTGAATAAGTTTTTCCGATTACTTTTGCGCTGTTCATAATAAAGAATTATATTTGGGATCAATATTTATATTTTCAACTTTTGCAGTTATGGCACAGTCGACCGGCATATCTGTATTTCCTTCGACTTTTCTGGCCCCGCTGCCGCTTACCATAAGTACTATGTCTCCTTTACCCAATCCCAGTCTGTTTTCGATAGCCACTACCTGCTTGTCTTTTTCAGTTAGACCCAGTTTGAGAAGCTTCACGATATATGTCCTGGTAGCATTGATCTCCGGTGCTTTAACACTGCATACAAGCTCCTTTATTATTTTTCCAAGAGTCAATTAAAATTCTCCTTTAAACTTCCAGATCGTCAATCCTTGCAATTATTGATGCATCCGTATGTGTAGGTCCTGTGATCTCTGTAAACCTCGAACCGCTTCCGCCGGTGAGTATCACCATATCTTGATGCCCTGCTCCTACTGAATCAATTGCAACTATATAATCTTCTTTTGGCTTCAGACCACTATCAACCAATTGAACAAGGAACAGTTTGACCGGTTTCAATTCTTCGATCTTTGATACGGAAGTAATGCTTCCTATTACTTTACCTATTTCCATAAAAACACCTATGCCAGATTAATATCTTCCACTTTTGCAACAATGCAGAATCTTATAGGGATATCTTCTTTGCCATCATGCATCC
>CAYRTF010000189.1:0-1950 GCA_964427165.1 uncultured Actinomycetota bacterium
CTATTACAGCTGGTCAAATCAGTTTTAGGAAATAGTTTAGACTCCTTTTTTAATAATAATAAGATATAGGATTTTTTAAAATAAGAAACCCGGGAACAGGGCACAGACCTGTGTTTTGTTCATATGCATTCA
The DNA here is from genome assembly GCA_964427165.1 of uncultured Actinomycetota bacterium. Taxonomy (GTDB): domain Bacteria; phylum Actinomycetota; class Humimicrobiia; order Humimicrobiales; family Humimicrobiaceae; genus M55B120. The sequence goes on from CAYRTF010000189.1 coordinate 133, forward strand.
CGCGATACCAGTAAAGTTTTGGAGCCGTATAAAGGGTTGCAAGCTAAAATAAGATATCTTCATAAATATATCAATTTCTTACTTATTAAATCATCCGTGCAAGTCAAAAAAAGTAGATAATATAAATATAAAAAAAGATTACAGGTAATATTTTTTATATTTGACATTTATTAGGAATGTATTAATATTATATTAAACAATTCTAATAGAAAAATGATTATAAGTTTATAATCATTTGATATTTTAAAGAAGGGGAGCCGCAATGGATGATGAAATAAAACGGGTGGACACTAATGAGCTCAGGATCAAGCTATCGAAGTTCCTGAAAGAAAACAAGGGAGATACAATATTTATTACAAGGTATAATGAGCTTGTAGGTGAGCTGAGGATCTATACTGATGAAATAAAGATGAAGACAGAGCTCAGGATAGCAAGGAAAATGGTTGAAGCAGCAAAAACCTCGGGAAAGTAGTGTAAGCTGATTGTTTCTTTGTAATAATATATATTTTACAATATCAGGAGTTTGTAGATCCTCTAGATCAATAAAGCCTGTTAGAGTAATATAGTAGCCAATGGAAAAAAAGTCTTATAATAATTTCTTAAAATATTCGGTGCCTGCGATCCGTATTCTAGTTGGCCTGGTATTTTTTGCCTCAGGTCTTTTAAAGATCATTGATATATCATCATTTAGGGATACCGTGACCTTGCTGGGATTATTTAACGGGCAGCTATCCTTTCTTGCTTCAATAATCATACCGGTTCTGGAACTGGTGCTCGGGCTGCTTCTCTTTTTAGGGATCTATACAAGGGTTGCATCTATACACATAAATGTATTAATAATCCTTTTCTCATGGGTCACATTCTATGTATTGAATAATAAACCGGAACTTCTATGCGGCTGTTTTGGAAATTTTTTTAATCTTACATTCAGCATTTATCATTTTGTGGTCTTATTAGTATTATTTGTCTTTAACCTGATCCTGATAGTAGAAGCCAGGGAAACCTGGTCCCCTGAGAAGTACCTCAGGGATAGGATATCGAAGAAAAGAAAGATGCTGATAGTGTGGAAATACTTACCTATGCTTTTATTGCTACCGGAATCATTTTAATCGCTTTTGCGATCTATAGTAATCTAAAAGGTCTGCGCAGTGCTGGTGAGTCAGAAAATACAGGCGTGGGCCAGGAAACGTCTATTGCCGGGACCAGTAAAACGGACATTGTTGAGAATGGTGATGCCGCTGGCGCAAACGAAACAGATATTGATGAACCTGTCATAAATATATTGTCTGTGGATGAAGCCTACCGGGCCTATGCCGGCGATGATAACTATTTATTTGTGGATGTAAGAACCGTTTCTGAATACGAGGATGGACATATCGAAGGGGGGGCCATATTAATGCCTCTTTCTGAGATAGGCGACAGGCTATCCGAACTTCCCACGGACAGGCCCATAGTTGTATACTGTAATGGTTCCAGCTGCAGTAGAAGCGGGACGGCAGCAGCAATACTGGTAAACAACGGTTTTACCGAAGTGTATGATCTCGGGGGGACTGGAATAATCGAGTGGATAGAGAAAGATTATCCAAATAGTTGATATGGACCGGCAATTAAATGGTCAACTATTTAAAATAGCAGAGGGCCAGAATGAAAAAGTCAAAACTATACCGCAATGAGCGCGAGAGAAAAATAGGAGTAATCTTTTTTAGTGCAATATTGGGTCTGTATATCGGTGTCAATATTGGGATGAATATATTTTTCAATTTATCCTAGGATCTTTTTTAAATAATGATCCTCAGGTCACCTCAACTAATATAAAAT
>CAYRTF010000189.1:1960-3428 GCA_964427165.1 uncultured Actinomycetota bacterium
TCACAAAGATCTTGCATATACATGGGATAAAGTCGGCCTTCAGATAGGTAGATCTGAAGCAGAGATCAAAAAGGTCCTCATCACACTCGATATAGATGATGACGTGATCGGGGAGGCTGCAGGTACCGGTTCCAACCTTATCATCTCACATCATCCATTAATATTTGAACCGATTGAAAATATTACTGACTCCAGCAGGGGCACCAGTGAAAAAGTACTAAGACTCATCGAGAAAGGCATTGCTGTATATGCGGCCCATACCAATTATGACATAATGCCGGGCGGACTTATTGATGTACTTTCCAAAAGACTTGAGCTTGACGATCTGCAGTATATAAAGCAGGAGAATGTCCAGTGGTATAAATTCGTCATATTTGTCCCCAGGGACAGCCAGGATAAGGTAAGAAGGGCCATTTGCGGCCGGGGAGGAGGCGAGTTTAAGAATTATTCATGCTGCACTTTTAATACTGCCGGCAAAGGCACATTCCTGCCGGGAGAAGGTGCAGAACCATATATAGGCGAAAAAGGAAATTTAAATATTGTTGATGAGATAAGGATGGAATGTATTGTAAGTGAGGACGATCTGGAAGCAATGGTAAAAGCTGCAGTAGAGGCCCATCCGTATGAGGAAGCAGCCTATGATATTTATAAGATTGAAAATAATTTTGGCGGCAGGGGCCTGGGCAGGTATGGCAGACTCAGGGATCCGGATGTATTTAAAAGGTATTTAAAGAGGCTTAAGCAGCAGATTCAGGTCGAGGTGATCGGGTGGCTGCATAAAGGTATCGGCAATCCAGGCAACAAGCTTATCGAAAAGATAGCGATTATTAATGGCAGTGCTGATTCCCTGACTGGTGAGATCTCCGCCCTGGACTGCGACCTGGTACTTGTCGGAGAGATAGGATATCACAATTCTATTGAGATATCCGAGACGGGAAAAATAGTAGCCGTATTAGGTCATGGGACCAGTGAAAAATGGGCGGTAGATGATATGTATGATCACCTGAGTGATTTTTCATCGGTAAATAATATAGCTTTAGAAATTATCAAAAGTAAAGAGGGTTATTGGGTTTGGAGGTATGACATTGGGTGAGGTTGAATTTGAGATAATCGATCTGGTCGAATTGCAGGCGATCGAAAATGCAGTATCTGCAAGATATACAGAAATTGAAAAAGTAAAAAGTAGTTCTGAGCTTACTGAAGCTGAAAATAATTTAGCAGCAAGCAGGATAAAGAGTGAAGAGAACAATAATAAGTTTCATGACCTTGACGTAAAAAGAAAGAAGCTTGAAGATTCAGTAGATACGCATGAAGAAAAAATAAAAAGCAATGAAAGCAAGCTTTTTAGCGGCACCATAACTGACTCCAAGGAGCTCTCAAATTACCAGGAAGAGATCCAGATGCTTAAAAATGCTAATAGCAAGCTTGAGGATGAAATACTTGCTATCATGGAAGAGCAGGATATGAT
>CAYRTF010000190.1:0-3418 GCA_964427165.1 uncultured Actinomycetota bacterium
GATCATTTCTACTCATCCGCAGCTGCGCTATTATCATATGCAGTATTATAAAAACAAAAATTGCTGCAAATCCTGTTATAAATAATAGTATTCCTGAATAAAACACAAAGGAGATAGTAGTTGTAAAAATAAACATTATAAATATAAATACTATTTTTCTTTTAGGCCCCGGCAGGAAAAGAGCAGCAAGTCCGGAAAGAACCAGTCCCGCAAAACTTATATATTGTGTGATCTCTATTATTATTTTGCTTTCAATAGACATATGTGTCTCCGGCTATCCTTTTATTTCCAAAAATCCCTTAATGTGCCCGAGGGCTTTATAAGGTCCACTTTCCCCATTACAAGGTTCTTCCTGTTAAAATCTGCAAGCTGATACCTGTATGACATATCAATAGCTCCAAGCACACAGGCTTCAACACATTTACCGCAAAAAATACATCTTCCAAAATCCACAAAGAATTGATCCAGGTTTTCCTTTCCATCATCTTTGACCTTTTTCTTTATCTTTATACAGTTTTCCGGACAGGTTTTTTGGCAGCTGCCGCAACCATTGCAGATAACATCCAGGGAATCAAGGTCCAGTTTAAGGTGCAGCACTCCCCTGCTCTTTTCGGGGATTATTATCTTTTCCCTGGGATATACAACAGTCCTTGGTTTTCTAAAAATATTTCCAAGTCCTATAAAAAAATTTTTTAGTATTTGAAACATTTTCTACTCTCTTTTTAAAACCCTATAACAGGCCGTATATATTGCGGGCAATAAAAAAACCTAAAGTTACCGCAAAATTTATAAGGGCCAGAGGTATTAAAAACTTAAAATTAATCCTGAAAAAAAGCCGGTGGTCTTCTATGTTCCCGAGGGCCTTACCGGCAAGTAATGAGAATATAAAGACCGTATAGAATTTTATCCCGAGCATTATTTCACCTTTTATAAAGAAAAGATTCTTATACCCTCCAAGGTATAGAAGTACAGTCATAAAGATCAAAAAGATGACTATGGTGTATTCTGAAAAACTCATTATCATTCTTGATATCCCGTTACCCTCATGATCCCCGGAGCCTATTGTACCCGGAACACCATTTTTATTAAGCCCGAGGATTTTCAGCATAAACACTATTGATACAAGACATATAATAAATCCCAGGGGTTGATAGACAATGTTCCAATACACATGCTGCAAGCTTACTATTTCCTTGAAACCAAAGGACCTGTTTACAAGCATTATTGATACTATAGACAGAAAGACAGGCACGGTAAGACTTAAAACCATTATTATCTTCCTGGATGCTTCACCCATTATCAACCTGTGCCGGTTAGTCAGCTGGCCGGCAAGATTAAGTACTATAATAATGATGATAAATAATATTGCTGCCATCAGGCTTGAGTCCATATCGACCAATACAAGATTGGGGCTAAAAGGGGCCACGGTCCAGATAAGCAGGGAAAATATAAAAAGCAAAAAGATCCATATATTCATATTCGCCTTCTTGCCCAAATAAGATAGGAATCTGATCGCCGGAAAGCCGATCCCTCCCACTCTCGTCATCCTGTAGCCTCTCCTGAGCTCCATCCTTGCCGAAAGCTTTGAGGCAAGATAGGTGCAGACATATAGGTTTAATACTACTATTATTAATATATATATTGTCTTTTTAAGTATTAAAAGCAATTCTTCACCGGTTCTATCTCATTATTTAAAAGTAATATTCCATTAACTCCCCGCCGCTTATATCCAGGCTGGCGATTATCAATCTGGTATCTTCAAATGAACTTCCCTCCAGCAATGCTGCAGCAAGGGAAAGACTGCTTCTTGAAGGGCCGAATACTGCTAAACTTTGCAGGGTTTTACCCTCCAGCTCTCCAAATATTTTCATTTCACCATGGGGACATTCTACTGAAGAAGTAAAGACACTCAGATCCAGATCCAGATGTGAAAGGTTTATCTTTTTTATAACAGGTCCCATCGGTATCGCCGGTATTACCTGGCCGATGATTTTTATTGACTGATAGATCTCTGCAAATCTTACGCTTATCCTCTCAAGACAATCTCCTTTTCTTCCATAAGGTACAGTGAAGTGAAGGTCCCCATAGCCTATGCGGTCATTTTCTTTCCTCCGGTCATATCTTGAACCCGAAGCCCTCAGATTGGGTCCGCTTATTCCAAATCCTGCTGCAAGCTGTTTTGTAATAGTGCCAATATTTGCGGTCCTCTCTACCAATACAAAGTCCCTGATAAGAATATTTTCTATTCTCTTTATTTTCTTATACATTGACGGAAGCTGTCTTTTTAATTTCTTTAGAATATCGGACCCAATATCTGCTCTCACTCCTCCGATCCTCGTATAGTTAGGGATCACCCTTGCTCCCGTTATGATCTCAGTTGTCCGGAGGATCTTTTCCTTTTCGAGAAGAGCCAGGTTCCTTGCAATATCATAATCCATAATACTGGAAATATTTGAAATATACTCCAGATGGCTGGCCACCCTGAATAGCTCGGACATAAGCATTCTTATATATCTGGCTCTTTTCGGTATTTCCAGCTGCAGCAGTTCTTCGACTGCCTGGCAAAATACCAGTTCCCCGAATATTCCGGCATTATAATCAAATCTCCCCATATAAGCTATCAGCTGATCGATATCCAGGCCATAAAAGAAATCACTTTTTATTATCCGGGCTGGTGCTGTATCAATAAAAACTGTATTTATAATCTCATCTTCAAGTGATAGCTTAATATCAAACCCGTCAAAACCCACTGCCTGATCGTACGTTCCCTCTCCCGGATCCAATTTGTTTTCCGCCCCATGACCTGTCAAACAGAATTTGGCCTGTCTATAACTCTGTGCGAAAAGGTTTACTATGGCTGCCCGGTTTTTATTTATTTGGCCATTCTTTAGCCTCACTTTTAAGAAAAGGGAAAAACCGATATTTTTACCTGTAAGATCTGCGATCATGCTGCCAGCTTCTTTGCTTCTTCCAGAGCCTCCCCCGGAGCTTAGTCCTTTAAGCACCGTAAGGGAAACTTCAGGATTGCCGGCGAGTTCAGTTAAAACCGGTCCCAGGGCCTCCTGGTCCACTTCCATTAATATGTCCTGGCCGGTCTTTATTATCCTGCTGGCCCTGTCTCCAAGGAATTGCTGAAGGGTCTTTTCCAGCCTGTCCTGCAGGACCGCTCCCGGCGGCAGGTATTCATTATTATAAGTATCCTCTATCACTATACCTCTATTGTCCCAGATCATTATTAATTTTCTGACATAAACCTTAAAACACCATATATAAAGGCCTCCGGTCTCGGCGGGCAGCCTGGTATAAACATATCTATTCTTATATCTCTTTTAAATTTTTTAAGATATTCTGTTCCGCTACAGAAGCGTCCCTCTCCAATGGCACAGCTTCCAATTGCAAATACCCATTTTGGCTCATT
>CAYRTF010000191.1:0-3404 GCA_964427165.1 uncultured Actinomycetota bacterium
TCCTTATATTGCCACTACCGGTTTTCTGTCCAGAGACATTAAGTATTTTTCTTATGTGGTCCCATCCCGAGATCGTGCTGTAATAATAAATATACAGAAAGTGTGTTGACCCTGGTTCAAGCTCCAGGCCGCTTATGGTCCATTCAAACTTAAATCCGCTTTTTGTAAAGTCCTGACCATAAAGTTCCACGGCCCGTGAAGAATCAAGGCCATAGGACGCAGCACCGAGATATATCCCATTATCCATATCTCCGTCAAGATAGATCTTTACCGTATCCTGTTCCGGAACCTCATCTTCCTGGTTCCTGACATTATTGCTGGAACCTGCATTATCTAAACCGTTTCCGTTATTTTCTGATCCATCTGCGGAAGATCCATTATCTCCAGGATCAGCTGACTGACCACTATCCTCATCTGATCCCTGATCGTTTTTTCCGCCGCGATTTTCACCTGAAGTACCGGCAGAGCCCATACCTTCCTCATTCTCAGGAGTTCCCAATCCTTCCAGATCAGAAACAGTATCGGGTTTATTATCTGAGATATTATTTATATTGGAATCCCCGGTTGCATCATCCACATATTCATCAGTGAGCAGCATATCCTGGTCACCGGGGGATATTTTACTGATAAAAGTGGTGATAAAAAGAGAGGAAACTATAAGAAATAATATTAAAAATATTATTAAGATAACTCTCATATAAAAATATTAAAAATCTTTTAAGTTTTATACTTTTTGTTATATTATTATAAAAATCATATTTGTACAAATAGAAATAATGATAATCGTCTTTCATCAGCGGGACCATGAGAGCATCCAGGGGTTAAAGCTCAATAAAAGCTATCACTCAAGCGGCATAGAATATGAAAGTTTGACAAAAATATTGCTGCTATATAAGTACGCCGGCCGAGAGCGGGATCCGGTGCAGTCAGCTTGTGATAAAATCTTTCATTTAGAATAATGATATAATTGCTATAATATGATCTGGATTTGTAATATTTAACACTATTTAATATATAGATGGACCATAAAAAGATCTTTGTGCTTGGCATGAGCCCGATGCCTTTTGAAAATGATAGGAAGGTATATGGTACCGGCATAAGGACATGGCAATTTGTACAGCCCCTGCTCGAGAAGGGACACAGTCTCTGTATAGTAAATTATGCTATTCCTTCAGCCTACCCTTCAGGTTTCAAGAGTGAGGACTATGAGAAGTATAAATACGGTAAATATGATTTCCAGTACCATGTCCTCAACAAGAAGGATTTTGAAAATACCGGCAGGCTCCTGGAGATAGCGCAGCGATTTGACCCTGATTGCATGGTCGGCTGCACTTTCTACCCCTCATATCTTGGGGCCAGGCTAAAAGAGATCATGGAAGGCGGGCAGGATTCCGGGTCCGTCAAACCTGTTCCCCTGTGGGCCGACCTTTTTGGGCATGTGATGGCAGAGGCCCAGGCCAGGGCATATATGGACGGGGATGATACACCACTGTTTCACTACTGGAACAGCGAGTACAAAATACTCACACAGGCAGATATTTTTTCATGCGTGTCAGGGAGACAGCAGTACTCTACCATAGGGGAGCTGGGAGCCGTTGGGAGGCTCAATAGGCACACCTCGGGTTATAACTTTACAAATACTGTACCATGCGGACTTCCTGCCCAGGAATATGTACATAAAAAAACTGTCATAAGGGGAAAAGATGGGATCGGTGATAAAGATTTTGTCATACTCTGGACAGGCGGATACAATACATGGACCGATGTAGACACACTTTTTGAGGGTCTTATGCTTGCAATGAAAAAAAATCCCCGGATAAGATTTGTATCAACAGGAGGCGAGATACCCGAACAGGACATCAGGACCTACCCTCATTTCCTATCGAAGATAAGGTCCAGTGAATTTGCGGATAGATTTGTGATGAAGGGGTGGATAGCCGGAGAAGATGTGCCGGACCATTACCTTGAAGCTGATATCGGGATAAATATAGATAAAGATATTTATGAGGTGCGCCTGGGAAGCAAGAACCGGATCCTTGACTGGTTCAGGGCAGGACTGTGTGTCCTGTCTTCCAATGTATGCGAGCTTACAGATATAATGGCTGCTGCCGGAGCCGGGTATGTCTTTAAGGCAGGCGACGCAGGGGATCTTGCCGGTAAACTCATCTTCCTGGCGGAACACCCCGGGGAAGTAGTAGCCGCTGGAAAGGCCGGCAAGGAATTCGGGTTCAAGGAGTTTGGTTTCTCCCGGACAACCGCACCACTTCAGGCCTGGGTAGAGGATCCAGGGGCCGCCCCTGACTGGGGGAAGGAAAGAAAGATATTTTTCGAAAAAGAAAAGGCGCTTGCAAACCTTGAGGATATCGCAAAAAAGCAGAACAAGATGATAGAGGAAAGGGACCGGAAGATATCAGAGCTTGAAAGTATTGTGAAAAAAGGTATTGCCTACAAAATATATAATTACATAAAGATAGCCTTAAGGAAGCTGGGGCCCGCAGGCAGGGATAATGGAAGATAAAAGCCTCATCGTCATAGTCACATATAATAGCGGAAACTTCATAGAAGATTGCCTGGTATCCATCGCAGAGCAGGACCATAGAAACTGGCGGCTGGTGGTAATAGACAATGATTCCGGTGATGATACGGTCCACAGGATAAGGCACCTGAGAAATCAGACCACCGCTTTTAATGCGGAAAACTTTAAACTCATAATTCTTAGAAAAAATATTGGTTTCGCACGGGCGGTAAATTATGCAGCATTTAGCAGTATCTGGACCGGGCCGGGCCGGAAAAAAGAAAAAAACCCTGCAGGTTTTGATCACCTTATACTTCTTAATCCCGACATATGCCTATTGCCGGAAGCGTTAAAAAACCTGACTGCTGCTTTTAAGGGCGAGGGTGGAAATAGCATAGGAGCCTGCGGCGGCCTTATCCTTGATTATAAAAAAGATATGGTACAGCATCTTTCAGGCAAGATAACCCCGAATTTTATAACCTATCATGATGGTGCGGGCATGAGTCTTTCAGATATCGGCCAGAGGGCCTCAGGCGATACCGGCAATGACAGGCGGCCATTCAATATAGATGCCGGCAGGGCCATGGACACGGTTGCAAAGGATAATGATATTTCCGGTATTACGGCTGGCAAAAGAATTGTAGAGGATGAGAAAAAAGAAGATATTGTGGAGGCGGATTATGTGACAGGTGCATTTTTTGCCACCAGATTTTCACTTTTTACCGGTGCCGGAGGTTTTGACAGGGGATATAGGCCGGTATATTTTGAGGAGCTTGATTACTGCCTGAAGCTAAAGGAAGCCGGATGGCGGATAGTCTCTAATATGAGAGCAAGATGCAGGCATTTTGAAGGCGCCTCCATAAAAAAGTTTTCAAGCAGGTTTTACAGG
>CAYRTF010000192.1:0-3385 GCA_964427165.1 uncultured Actinomycetota bacterium
TCAAAAAAATATATCTTCTTCCCTTATTCTTTTTCTATAAATATAATTTTTTTGGAGTACTATTATTAATATTATTTGTAATTTATATTATTGCTATAAATTAAACACATGTGCTCAATTTATTCTTCTCAGTCTACCATTTGCCCTGGAGTGAACTTTTATGTTCTCAATTGAAATAAGTTTTAAAAAGAAACAATCGATCTCTGCTTCACATGAGACTTCTATATATTTGGGATTTGCTAAATTATCGAGAACTGAATAGCTTAGATAATTTATCCGGCTGTTGGGTTCTTCATGATAATTACTATAGAAAAAATAATATACTTTATCCGCATAATCATCTGAAAGAATATTGCTTCCATGATCCTGGGCTATCTCAATATCTATACACTTTGATGATTCCTCTGCAGCTATCATGCATGCTTTATTAAGTTCCTCTCTGCATATAAATGCTCTACCAATGTCTACAACCATTCCTATTATTAATAGAAAAATTGGTATAAGTATGGCAATAAGAACTATTGCTGAGCCACTGCTGCTCTTTAATCTAGAACTCGATTTTTCCAAAATATTGACCGCCTAACCAGCTAACAGCATCAGAATCGCTTCCATCAGATCCAAGATTGATCGACCTGTAGCCATTTACCGGATTACTAAAATATATATGGGCTGATTCGCCATTTCGTGCATAGAGATAAACATGAACCATGCTTTCTTCGCTTCCTGCGTGATCATAATATGTTTCTGTTTCAATGCTTCCTTCTTTAGATGGTGCAATATTTTCATCAATTATGTCCACTTTTTCTATTCCTCTATTTCTAAACCGGACAACATCCTGGTAGACATACACCCTTACGATCTCTTTTTCCTCTTCTCCTGCCAATAATCCGCTATTATCAACTACCCAGCTAAGCTTAAGGTCCATATGGCATTCTTCGCCATTTTCATTTTCGTGCCACCTGGTAAAAATATATCTTGGACTTTTTTCAATCACTAACTCACCATGAAGCGGTGAGGCATAAAACCCATCTTCAACCCATACGGTTTGATATTCAAAATGACTGGTGTCGACCCATTCGTGCTCTGTATGATAATGCCAGTAGCCGGATTGTATCTCGTAAGAAGTATCGACCCAAACCTGCCTTGTTCTTGTCTCCCAATGTGATGTATTGACTGTCCTGTATGCAACATAGGGTTGATAAAACCCCGAATTTACCCAGACATTATAATATTGCCTGACCCTTGCCTCTACCCTATAACAGTAATATTTTATAGCATAAACTCTTCCGCCATAGCTTGGACGATAATCAATAACATCTTTATAAGCCCTATATTTTCTCCCTTTATAGGTTACTGTTACTTTACCCTTAGGCTTTGAGGCAAAAGAGTATACACTCCATCCATATCTTGTTGTACCAACATAGATAGTTAGGTTTACAGGAATCCAGGTCGTGACATATCTGTACCTTTGCTCCCAATGAGAAGTACTTACCCATCTATGGGCGATATATGGAATCCGGGTGGATGATTCTATCCAGACCCTATACTCTTCATCTCTCCAATGGCCCTGATTTACTGTCTGGGTGGTATCGATCCATTCTCTTTTTTCAACATCCCTATAATATCCATCCTGGACCCATAATTTTTTATTCTCCCAATAAGAAGTATCAACCCACACTTTTTGATTATCATGTGGAAGCTCAGATTTTATCCAGCTCTCACAATATAAATATCCTGGATTAATCACTAAGATAAGTAGCATTAAAATGAAAACTATTGTCTTTTTTATATTACTCATAATATTTAGATGAAATTAATTATGATAAAAATCCAATTGGCAATTAGTTACTTTTAGTATTGGATCTTTATATTTACTATCACAAACTCGTATATATTTCCCAACGATTTCTTTTAACTCAATAATATTATTAATATCAATTGTATTTATAGAGATTCGATCTTTTAGTCCATATTCTTTATATTCATAGTTATAATCTTCAAAATAAAAAACTAACTCATAATCCTCTACTTCAATATACTCATAGAAAGAATCCTCAGGATCAGCATTCAAACATTCCTTATCAACCATGATAACAACTTTTTCACTATCAACCGTTTTTATAATTCCCTTATAAAAGTTATATTTGATCACCTCAGACCCCAGAGTATCCTCATAAAAAACTATTTCTTCCCCATCAATAGTCCCGGTTTTCTTCTCCATCTTTACAGAGATCTCTTTTCCCTCACCGTCTATAAAAGTCTCGTAAATATGGTCGGGGTATTTACTATCTTCTTCAGCATTTTGCTTTAGCGAATTGTATCTTTCGGCATATCTAATAAGTCTTCCCAATAAATCAAACCTTATTAAGGCCAGAATTAGCAAGATAATACTTGCCAGTAAGAAAATATTAATGATTTTTCTTCTTGCCATATCTTTAAGTCTCTTTTAAAAATACTATTACTTATAAATACATATCTTTATTATTTACTATGCAGATAATCCTTTATCTCAACGCTCTCATCTCGGATTTGAAAAACCTAAGGGTCCCCGTTTTTATTCCTAAAAATTCCAATATCTATTATTCTTTCTCCTCAATCTGCATTGTGCTTGTTCCACTTGCTTTAAAGAACTCACCCTCTATGCCTGACCCCGAAACAATATTGGCAAAGAAAACCGGAACATCGTAAGAAACATTGACTCTCACAATGTCGCCTGGATCATTTCCACTTAAATCCACTTCAACACCTAAACGTTCGCCAAGGTCCCATCCAGATAAAGAAGATGCAGCATAATCTACTGCGGCATTTACTGCATCAACCTCAGGATTTTCTGAAAGTGTTGCCGACCTGGCAGCTTCATAGGATGCAGAATTAACAGCAACTTTTGCATTTAGAATAAAACCAAATTGAATGATACCTGCAATTATTAACAGTAAAACCGGCATTATCAGAGCAAACTCTACTAGTACATTCCCATTTTCACTCCTGTAAAAACGATCAGGCATAATTACTATTCCCCATCCAATATTTACAATTATCCTTACAAATTAAAGATTATCTACTATTGACTGAAATACCGATTGAAGCTTACCTCCCAGCGCTGTCACCACCGCAATACATACTATTACGACCAGGGCGATATATAATGCTATCTCTATTAAGGTAGCACCCCTGGAATCACATACTATCCGACTGTGGATCTTCCTTATTGCATTCATTTTTCCTCCTCGTTTTGAAATAATTTCTTTTTTAATAAGATTTCTTTAAAAAATCATTTTTAACTGTGGAATAATTGGGAGCAGGAACAAGATCATCATAGGTATAAACATAAATACGAATATGATAAGCATCAGACTGCTCTCAAGCCTCTCTGCCTTCATTTTTA
>CAYRTF010000193.1:0-3380 GCA_964427165.1 uncultured Actinomycetota bacterium
GTTTAAGACTAATATGGAGCAGAATAATATAAAAATAGAGGAACTTGAAAAAAACATATCAGCTGAACTGGAGAGTTTTAAGTCAGACATAGCTAAAGCCGATAGCTTTAGCTTGCTGGAAAATATTAAAACAAAATATCTTGGAAAAAAAAGTTATTTGTCTTCAATACAAAAGAGTATTGGGACATTGCCAAATGATCTAAGGCCCATTGTGGGCAAGAACACAAATCTATTGAGGCAGAATATTGAAGAATCGCTAGAAAAAAAAGAAAAAATTCTAAGGGCCGCCAATATCGACAGGGAAATGAGGAAAGAGCCGGTAGATCTTTCTCTTCCCGGCAGGCTTATATCTTCCGGTACAAAGAATATCATCTCACAAGTCGTTGAGGATATTGAGGAAATATTTATCGGGATGGGATTTGAAATAGCGGAAGGTCCGGAGATAGAGACAGATTACTATAATTTCGAAGCATTAAATACTCCTGAGGACCATCCGGCCAGGTCACTTCATGATACTATGTTTATAAGTGAGCATGTATTGCTGCGGACCCAGACTTCTCCTGTTCAGATAAGGTATATGGAGGAGAATGAGCCGCCGATAGCCATTATAGTGCCCGGGAGAGTATATAGAAAAGATTATGACATTTCCCACACCCCTATGTTTACACAGGTCGAGGGACTCGTAGTAGACGAAAATATTAATTTCGGTAATCTTAAATGGACCCTTGAGACATTCGTTAGAGAGATGTTTGGAAAGGACAGGAGGGTAAGGTTCAGACCTCATTATTTTCCTTTTACTGAACCAAGTGCAGAAGTAGACGTATCCTGCAATATTTGTGATGGAAAGGGATGCAGGGTTTGCTCAGGTACTGGCTGGCTGGAAATATTGGGGGCGGGAATAGTTGATCCAAAATTATACGATTTTGTAAAATATGATCCTGAGAGATTTACCGGCTTCGCCTTTGGGGTGGGAGTTGAAAGGATCTCAATGCTAAAATACGGTATAAATGACTTAAGGTTGTTTTTTGAAAATGACCTGCGTTTTATCAAACAGTTTTAAATGCATATTGATGTTCTATATTCATTGAAGCAATCCGTGATTTTGATACTGGTGAGTATAGTTTAAATAGAAAGGAATGCTGAAAATTGAAAGTAACCCTTAATTGGATCAAGGAATTTCTGGATACAGATGATCTGGATGCTTCAGAAGTAGCGGAAGTGCTGACTATGAGCGGTACTGAAGTTGAGAAAATTGAGTATTTTGGTTCTAGATTTGAAAATATTGTTATTGGAGAAATAACAAGCTTTTCCCAGCATCCCAATGCCGATAAATTATCTATTTGCTGCGTAAATACCGGCAAAGAAGAACTCAATATAGTATGCGGCGCAAGTAATTTTAAACGGAACGACAGGGTAGCTGTAGCTCTTGCAGGAGCAAAAGTCGGCCCTATAACAATAAAAAGAAGCAAGATCAGAGGTGAATATTCAGAGGGGATGATGTGTTCCGGGGCTGAACTCGGCCTCTCTTCTGAGTCAGACGGTATCATGATATTGGATGATTCCTGCCCACTGGGGGAGAGCTATGCAAAGACCTGCGGGCTTGATGACGTCGTATATGAGCTTGAGATAACACCTAACCGGCCTGATTGTTTAAGCATTATAGGAATTGCCAGGGAAATAAGTGCTGTCACCGGACACAAGCTGATCATCCCTGGATTTGATACAGACGGTAAAATAAATCGTGATCCCGGTCTCGAAATACAGATCAGGGACCACATGCTTTGCCCGAGATATTCAGCAAAAATATTTAAGGATATACCATCGATGCAGTCGCCTGAATGGCTGAAAAACAGGCTCATCTTGTGTGGCATGCGGCCCATTGGGCTGATAGTCGATCTTACGAATTATATAATGATCGAGACCGGCCAACCCATGCATGCCTTTGACATCGATCTTTTACATTCATCCAAAATAATAGTAAGGAAAGCTGATAAGGGGGAGGAAATAAGGACTATCGATAATACTATGAGGAAGCTGGACCATGACGCATTATTGATAGCAGACGAGAAGAAAGCAGTGGCTCTTGCGGGTATTATGGGAGGGAAAGAAACGGAAATAAACCCGGATACGAGGAATATCCTACTTGAATCTGCCAATTTCTCAGGACCTTCGATAATGCTTACTTCTAAAAAAACCGGTTTAAGGTCCGAGGCATCAAACAGATTTGAGAAAAAAATCGATCCTGAGCTCACTATATTTGCACTTGAAAGATTTTACCAGCTTTTTAAGAATATTACAGGGTACAGCAGCAGCCCTGAAATATATGATAACTACAATAAGATACCAAGGGAAAGAAAGGTAGAACTAAGACCTGACAGGGCCAGGCAAGTCCTTGGGCAAGATATTGATATTAAAAGGATATCAGACATACTTAATTCATTAGAAATAAAAAATAGTATAAAGAAGAGTAAAATTGATGCCATTGTGCCGTCATTCAGGTTTGAAGATCTTGAGAGAGAGGTCGACCTTATCGAAGAGATCGCAAGGATATTCGGGTATGATAATATTAATTCACAGCCGACCGTCCTGAGTAAAAACCGCGGCAAATACAGCAAAGCGCAGTCAACTATTAAAGGCATAAGACAGCTTCTGGCTGACACTTTCTTAAATGAAGTAATAAACTATTCATTTATAAGTATGGACGATTTCTCAAATCTTGGTCTTGATAAGGAAAAAGACTTTAAAAACTATATTGAGATCATAAATCCTATAAATGAAGATTTCAAGATAATGAGGACGATACTTCTGCCTTCACTTATCAATACTGCAAAGAATAATATTGATAGGAGCACCAGGGATATTTCGATATTTGAAATATCTAAAGTATTTATTGAAAAAAAATCAAGTGAATTACCTGAAGAGATATTGAAACTTGGGATATTGCTTACCGGTAAAGCGGCTTCCAAAAGCTGGAATGAGAATGAGAGGGAATTCGATTTCTTTGATCTTAAAGGTATACTTGAAAGCATAGCCTATAAATTTTATATTGATCCAAAAATAGATATATCTGATAA
Organism: uncultured Actinomycetota bacterium; assembly: GCA_964427165.1. GTDB lineage: Bacteria > Actinomycetota > Humimicrobiia > Humimicrobiales > Humimicrobiaceae > M55B120. The sequence goes on from CAYRTF010000193.1 coordinate 3,075, forward strand.
AGAATATGTTTTTTTCCATCCGAAGATCAGTGGTGATCTGATAATAGGAGGAAAACATATGGGCATACTTGGAAAAGTTAATCCTACAATCTTAGAAAATATAGAAATAGACCAGGATATTTTTTATGCAGAAATGGACCTGGATCTTTTTACTGCGAACATGAAGGGTTTAAGAGAATATAAACCCATATCAGCTTTTCCATCAGTAGAGATAGACCTTGCTATTGTCATAGATGAGAAAATAAAAAATAAAGATATAATAGAAATTATAAGAAAATCCGGTACAGATATTTTAAAGCATATAAG
>CAYRTF010000194.1:0-2313 GCA_964427165.1 uncultured Actinomycetota bacterium
ATTAAAGACACTATTTCTTTATGTCTGCTACTTTATCTTCAGTTCTAATATAATACTCTATTGGCTATTTAATTCACCTGACTTTGTTTAAAGCTTTAATCTTTCTACAGCTTAAAAAGGTCGTCTATCTTTATTATCGTTCCAGTCTTGAATGATTTATTTGCAGCAATGCCTACCAGGATGGATTTTGCGCCATCCAGTGGTCCTGCCGCTGTCTTTAGCGGATCATTGCCAGCCCCGATAAATACATCATCCAAAAGCCTCTTGTCTCCCCCGCCATGGCCTCCAATAGTTTCTTCCCAGGTCACAGTTTGTGATTTTTCCCAGAGTTTCTGGATTGTTATCTTTTCTGATCTGTCCTTTTTCCCCTCGCCAATAATATTGAAATCCGGATTATTCTGGTCAAACTTAGAGCCTGAGACATAAGGAGCTTCATTAAATCTACCCTCTATGCGCCCTTTTGTCCCATTAAATGAGACTTCATAGCCTTCCCTGGGACAGAAGGCATTGAGGGAATAGGTAAGGGTGGTATTTTTTCTGTACCGTACTAATACGCTCATCGTATCCTCTATTGAAATACCCTGGGAAAAAACAGACCGGTCCCTGATATATCCATCATACTTTTCATTTTTCAGATATAAGTCCTCAAGGTCTGCTCCATCTTTGATATCGAGTGCAAACGGGTCTTTTCTGGCATATTCGCTATCATAGCACCTGTCATAATACTCTTTAACGCCCCTTTTTTCGGCATTTTCCCAGCCATAAAAAGCTAATCTTCCCATTCCAAATACTTCTTCTGGAGTATCGTCTATCCACCAGTTAACCAGGTCAAAATGATGTGTTGACTTATGCACCATAAGCCCGCCGCTATTTATCTTATCCCGGTGCCATCTCCTGAAATAATCAGCGCCATGCCTGGTGTTCAGCATCCATTCAAAATGGACTGAGATGATATCTCCTATCTCTCCGTCCTGTATAAGCTCTTTTATCTTTGAATTACGGGGAGAATACCTGTAATTAAATGTTACAATGAGCTTTTTGCCTGTCTTATCTATACAGTCAAAGATCTGGCGGCAATATTTTTCATCAGTAGTCATCGGCTTTTCTGTTATCACGTCGCAGCCAAGCTCCATAGCCCTGCAGATATATTTATGATGGGCCCTATCAATACAGACTACAACAACCACATCAGGATTGTTTTCCTTTATCATCCGGTCAAATTCATCTGGTCCATATGTAGGAAATGGTCCCTTTTTATATTTATTCTTATAATGGTTATTCTGTGCATCCATCCTGCCCTGATTTGAATCGCAAAGTCCCACTAATTCAGCACTTTTTTCATATGTTTTCAGAATCGCATCAGAAAACATCCTGGACCTGCTGCCAAGTCCTACAATTGCATATCTTTTCTTCATTCTCTTACCACTTTCTAAGTTCTTTTTATATATTTCAATATTCCAGCTCTTGCCAGTTATTTTTCCATTTAGTGCCGGTTTCTTTCAATAGCTTCAATGTGATGGTCCTGGATTCAGGATCTTTGAAAAAGGGGCACTTCTTAAAATACTTTATTAATTTGTTAAGATTCTTGATCATGAGATCTCTTTCTTTTTCTTCCCAATTTAAAGAATTTGGCTTAAATATTTCATAAATCCTTTTTCTGAGCTTTGCCTGTTTCACCCATGATTCCGGTATAGCTTCTTTATTTATGATTATCTCTGCATCTTTAAAAATGCCATTCATCATCTTTTCAGTGATTTTTGAGGCATACATAAGCGATACTCTCAGAAGTACCGCTATAGCTATTACCATTATTACTACTATTCCAAATACCATTATTTTACTTATAAAATAATTAACTTATATATTTAGCAAATTCCGGCTAATTTAAGCTCTCCGGCAAAATGACATGCAGAATAATGGTCTGGCCCTGCTTCTACAAGTTCCGGAAATTCCCTCGAACATATATCCCTGACATACCTGCATCGGGGATGAAAATAGCATCCTGATGGAGGATCTGCCGGATTTGCGACATCGCCAGAAAGTATTATCCTTTCCATCTTAATATCTACATCGGTTTTAGGCGCAGCAGAAAGAAGCGCCTCGGTATATGGATGTTTAGGATTTTTAAATAATTCTTCTGTTTCCGCTAGCTCTACCATCTTCCCTACATACATCACTCCTACCCTATCGCTAATATGCTGAATAACACTGAGATCATGGGATATAAATAGAAAAGTAAGATCAAATTCCTTTTGAAGATCCTTTAAAAGATTCAGTATCTGAGCCTGTATTGATACATCTAGAGCAGATACC
>CAYRTF010000194.1:2323-3375 GCA_964427165.1 uncultured Actinomycetota bacterium
GGTTTGGATTGGTAGCAAGCGCCCGGGCTATTCCGATTCTCTGGCGCTGCCCTCCGCTGAATGCATGCGGATACCTTTTAAGATGCTTTATCTCAAGGCCAACGACATCCATAAGGTATTTTACACGGTCTTCAAGGGCTTTGCCTTTAAGTATCCTGCTGGCCTTTAAAGGTTCTGCCACAATATCTAAGACAGTCATTCTTGCATCAAGTGAAGAATAGGGGTCCTGGAATATCATCTGTGCATATCTCCGGATGCATCTAAGAGACTTATCACTTAGTTTATTTATATCAACAGCATCACGACAATCCGGTCTGAATAAGATCTCCCCTGAAGTAGGCTCAATGCCCCGCAGAACGCATCTTCCAAGGGTTGTCTTGCCGCAGCCGGATTCCCCTACAAGTCCCAGAGTCTCACCAAATTTTATATACAAATCTACGCCATCTACCGCTTTAACTATACCGCCTTTACCACGAAGAAATCTTTTTTTGATGGGAAAATATTTTTTAAGATCTTTTACCTCAAGGATATTATCGCATTTTTTATCCGCTAATATTGTCATCTATTCTTCCTCCCTGCTATACAAAAAGCATCGCACAAAATGGCCTTTTTCTATTTCTTTTAATGCAGGTACTGCTTTATCGCATACTCCCGAAATAGCCTTCTCGCACCTGTCATAAAACCCGCATTGCCTGGGAAGATTTATTGGAACTGGTACTGTGCCCTTTATGGCCTTTAAGCGCATTTTTGCATCTTTTCCTATTCTTGGAATCGACCTCATTAGATTTAACGTATAAGGCATCATTGGATTTTTAAATATTTTTTTCGAAGTTGAAAACTCGACAACTCTTCCTAGATACATAACAGCCACTTCATCAGATATCTCTGCTATTACACCAAGGTTATGAGTTATGTAAAGAATTGCCATATTAAACTGTGCCTGCAGTTCCTTCATAAGCTCCAATATCTGGGCCTGTATTGTAACGTCTAATGCTGTTGTAGGCTCATCAGCTATAAGAAGCGAAGGTTCGCAAGAAAGGGCCATTGCTATC
>CAYRTF010000195.1:0-1226 GCA_964427165.1 uncultured Actinomycetota bacterium
TATAATATATTAGCAGTTTATTTTAAACAGAATTTTAAGCTAAAATCTAATCTATATAATTTGGGATATGCCCTGAGATATTTATTCAGCAGTCTTCTCATAACAGAAGGCAGCTCATTGGAATAGATCCGGAATGATCTACTAATAATCCAGAAAATCCCTTAGAGCACTGCTTCTGTTTGGATGACGGAGTTTACCAAGAGTCTTGGATTCTATCTGCCTTATCCTTTCCCTTGTAACTCCAAATTCCCTTCCAACTTCTTCAAGCGTCCTTGGATGTCCGTCCTGAAGTCCAAAGCGGAGCTGTATGACCTTTCTTTCCCTGTCATTAAGGGTATTTAATACCTCATGAAGCTGTTCCTGAAGCATTGTAAATGAAGCTGCATCAGATGGAGCCTCTACTTCCGCATCTTCAATAAAATCACCAAGATGGCTGTCTTCTTCCTCCCCAATAGGAGTTTCAAGGGAAACGGGCTCCTGAGATATCTTCATTATCTCCCGCACTTTCTCAGGTGTAAACTTCATTTTCCTGGCTATCTCCTCAGGGGTCGGCTCTCTTCCGAATTTTTGCAGCAGCTGTCTTTGAACCCTGATGAGTTTGTTTATGGTCTCAACCATATGTACTGGTATCCTGATCGTCCTTGCCTGATCTGCAATAGCTCTCGTTATGGCTTGCCTTATCCACCATGTAGCGTAGGTAGAAAACTTATAACCCTTCATATAGTCAAATTTTTCGACCGCTCTTATAAGTCCGAGATTACCTTCCTGGATAAGGTCCAGGAAGAGCATTCCCCTTCCGACATATTTCTTGGCAATACTTACCACAAGCCTTAAGTTTGCTTCTACCAGGCACCCCTTTGCAATTACATCACCAGCTTCGATTCTTTTTGCCAGCTGAACCTCTTCATAGGCAGTAAGGAGCCTTACCTTGCCTATCTCTTTTAAATACATCCTGACCGGGTCATTAGTAGGCGACTTGATCGACAGGTCAAGTTTCTTCTTTATGGCACCCTTCTCGGTTTTTTTAACCTGTGCCTTTATGTCTATATCTTCATCTTCTTCATTGACTATCTCTATACCCAGGTCCTCAATAACATCATAAATATTTTCGATCTGCTCTTTGCTCAGATCCACTTCTGAAAGAGTCTCGGTGATCTCCTCTGTTGTAAGTAATCCATCAGATTTACCCTTGTTAATAAGAGTTTTTACTTCATCAAGCCTTAACT
>CAYRTF010000195.1:1236-1874 GCA_964427165.1 uncultured Actinomycetota bacterium
TCCTCTTTTCATATTATAGGTCACCTCAAAAAAATAAAATTTAATCGATTTATTACAAGAGTCTTAACCAGAAGTCATATTTTACCTAATCTGAAGAAATAATTAAAGATTTTCCTCTTATATGTTTATTATACCCAATTTTTGCTTTTCCTGTTCAAGTTTTATTAGTCTCTGGTAGAGACTGTCATACTTGCGGTCAAGCTTGCTTATCTCCTCATCATCTGACCCTTTTTTAGCATCTTCATATTCCAGCATTTTCTTCCGGACATACTCGATCTCTTCAGAAAGATGTATCTTCTTTAAATTATTAAGAATTTCTAGACTTGCCGTATCTATTTCAGCATTACTGTAATGGAGTTCACTAAAAAGAATAAAATTATACAACTTCTTTACTTCTGTATTTTCTAAAGCCCCAGACGAAATTTTTATGGGAAAGTTTACCTTTTTGTTTCTTTCCCCCGATTGTTTTATCTCCTCTTTTAAAATACTAAAAAGCTTTCTCGTGTCCTCAAACCTGAAATACTGTGGACTGAGTCTGGAAAGTTCATCAAACTTTTTTCCCTGCCCTTTTATTATGAGTTTTAGGGCCTCGATTTCTACTTTCTTCAGAGGTGTCACCTTTTCTCTTTTCCTATTGT
>CAYRTF010000195.1:1884-3374 GCA_964427165.1 uncultured Actinomycetota bacterium
TTCCTCCAGAAGGAGATTTTCTTTTAGATTCAGCTTTTGGGCCACCTTTTTTATGCATTCTTCCTGGATGATGGAAGAGCTGAGAGTAGAAATAAAATTGATCAGGCTGTCACTTGCTTGCAGCTTCCCCGAAAGGTTGCCAGTATCATATCTGCCCAGGATGACTTCGATCGTAAAATCGATGATATTCTTGGCATCTCTTATTTTTTCCGTAAATAACTGCTTCCCTTTCTTTAAGATAAATTCTGCGGGATCATAATTTTTTTCAAGTACTGCTACCCTAATATTGAGATTGCTCTCAAAATAAAGATCTAATCTCTCATTGTATTCCTTTAAACGCTCCATCCCCTTAAGTGATGCATTCATCCCTGCCTGATCACTGTCAAAGACAAGTACGATATTTTTAGTAAACCTCCCGAGGATCTTTATCTGATCAGAGGTAAGTGCCGTACCAAGGCTGGCAACTGCATTCTTGATCCCTGATTGGTAAAGTGCCATCACATCCGTATACCCCTCCACTATCAATACTTCATCCATGTCCACTATAAAATTTTTAGCCTGGTAGATATGGTAAATATTTTTACTTTTTGAAAATATTTTAGTCTCGGGTGTATTTATATATTTCGCACTCTGCCCGGCTGTGTTTGATTTTTCAGCAATGATCCTTCCGCCAAAACCAATAGGTTTTCCTATTATATCCTCAATTGGAAACATTATCCTTCCCCTGAACCGGTCATATACAGCACCCTTCTTTCTGGTGCTCTCAATAGCCAATCCACTATCTATGACCTCCTTTGGCTTAAATTTCCTCTTCATTATGAAGTTTGTGAAATTATCCCAGAGATCCATACTATATCCTACTTCAAACTCCTGTATGGTCTTTTCTGTAAATCCTCTTTTCTTAAGGTAATCAAGAGGCATTCTTCCTGCCTTACTGTTAAAAAGGATGAATTGATAATATTTTTTAGCCAGTTCATTTATCTCATAGAGCCTATTGCGGGTTTTTCCTGATTCCCCCAAACCTCCTGAAAGATTATACTTTAGCTTATACCCCACTTTATTTGCCAGGAATTCAACTGATTCAATAAAGTCCATATTTTCAATTTTCTCAACAAAACTGATTATATCTCCACCTTCTCCACAACCAAAACAATGATACAGCTGCTTGGTCTGGTCCACGGAAAAAGACGGAGTCTTTTCTTTATGGAATGGGCAGAGGCCGGAATAGCTTTTACCGGATTTTTTTAGTTTTACATAATCAGATACTACACTATATATATCAGCATGTGATTTTAATTCTTCTACTTCGCCTTCTTTTAGACTTCTGGACATAATTAATTATTCTGCGGACTAGGAGCCTGTCCGGGAACTGGTTCTCGGCTTGTTGGACAATAAAATAGTAAGATGCAAGGCAAAGAGACCCAGGCAATGTGCTACATTGCCTGGGAGCTTTAACGAAGCAGATTGCTTTTTTATTGTCCAACCCTTCG
>CAYRTF010000196.1:0-3349 GCA_964427165.1 uncultured Actinomycetota bacterium
GTTTGTATTGGAGAAGAATCCGCGGATCACTGAAAATAACAGGGTAGAAGTCACTGCATTTGCGTCCGGGGCTGTCATCAGGGCGACTGATACTGGTACGGATGTCTTTGCGGCAATCGACAAGGTCAGCGGCAAATTGGAAAGACAGATAAAGAAATACAGGGAAAAGCTGATAAGGAAGGGAAGGAAGAACCATAATACCCAGGATATAACTGCTTCGGATATCGGGAAGATAGGGTCAGCAGATTCAAAAAATATAGAAGAAAAAATAAGGAATTCAATAGTAAAGACCAAGACTTTCATGCTGAAGCCTATTTCTCCGGAAGAAGCGGTCATACAGATGGAGCTTCTGGGTCATGATTTCTTCGTTTTTATAAATTCAGAGACCGAAAGGACAGCAGTGATATACAGGCGGAAGGACCTGAACTATGGTCTTATCGAGCCCACAATATAATAAATATTTTGAAGTTTGGAGTTTTTAAATAAATGTTTTCAAAATTAGCAAAGATATTAAAAGCCGGCGAGGGTAAAAACCTCAGGAAATACGATTCCCTCATAACTGCTGTAAACGGTCTTGAGGAAGAGATCGGCAAACTCTCCGATGACAGCCTGGCGGCGAAAACGGCTGCGCTCAGGCAAAGATATGATAATGGCCAGGGACTTGCTGCGCTTATGCCTGAGGCATTTGCGGTAGTCAGGGAAGCAGCAAAAAGAATTATAGGGATGAGACATTTTGATATCCAGATAATGGGCGGAGCGGTCCTTTTCGAGGGTAAGATCGCGGAGATGAAGACAGGTGAAGGAAAAACGCTTGTGGCCACGCTGCCGGTATATCTTAATTCCTTTACTGGAAAGAGCACTCATTTAGTGACTGTAAATGACTATCTTGCCAAAAGGGACAGTGAATGGATGGGGCCCGTATATAATTTTCTGGGGCTAAAAGTCGGGCTCCTTCAGCATGATATGTTGAAATCTGATAAAAAAGAGCAATATCTGTGCGATGTGGTCCACGGCACCAATAATGAATTCGGCTTTGATTACCTGAGGGACAATATGGTACTGAGCAGTAAGGATATGGTCCAGAACGGACATCACTATGCGATAATAGATGAGGTGGACAGTATACTAATAGATGAGGCAAGGACCCCGCTTATTATATCAGGAGTGGCCCAGGGGACCACTGAGATGTACCAGAAATTTGCCCGGATAGTTCCCAGGCTCGTAAAAGAAGAAGACTATGAGATAGATGAGAAAGCAAGGACCGTGGCCATAACTGAAGAAGGTGTTGAAAAAGTCGAGAAAATAACAGGCCTTGATAATCTTTACAGCCCCCAGAATTTCCGCTATATCCATGCGCTCAATCAGTCGCTTAAGGCGCAGGGCCTCTTTAAGAGGGATGTGGACTATATGTTAAAAGACGGCGAGATATTGATAGTCGATGAATTCACGGGAAGGATCATGCCGGGCAGAAGGTATAGCGAAGGGCTGCACCAGGCTATAGAAGCCAAGGAAGGCGTGAAAATAAGAGATGAGAACCAGACACTTGCCACTATAACCATACAGAATTACTTCAGGATGTATGAGAAACTTGCCGGCATGACAGGAACAGCCATTACCGAAGCTGGTGAGTTCAGGCATATATATGGTCTGGAGACTGTTGTGATCCCCACTAATATGCCCATGATAAGGCATGATATGCCGGATCTTATTTATAAAAATGAGAATATAAAATATGAGAGAGTAGTCGAGGATATAATTGAAAGGCACAAGAAGGGGCAACCGGTCCTTGTTGGTACGATATCGATCGAGAAATCGGAGAAGCTTTCTGGAATGCTTAAGAGAAGGGGCATACCACATCAGGTCCTTAATGCAAAATATCATGAAAGGGAAGCTGAAATAATAGCCGAAGCGGGTCAAAAGGCTACGGTGACGATAGCAACTAATATGGCGGGCAGAGGCACCGATATAGTACTGGGAGAAGGAGTAGTCGAACTCGGGGGGCTTCATGTCCTGGGTACAGAGAGGCATGAGTCCAGGAGAATAGATAATCAGCTCAGGGGCAGGAGCGGAAGACAGGGTGATGCGGGCTCCAGCCAGTTCTATCTCAGCACAGAAGATGAACTGCTGAGACTGTTTGGGTCCGACAGGATATATTCAGTTATGGATACCTTTAATTTTCCCGAGGATATGCCCATCCAGCATCCGCTTATTAACAGGTCGATAGAGAATGCCCAGCGGCAGGTGGAGGGAAGAAACTTCGAAATAAGAAAACATGTGCTTAAGTATGATGATGTGATGAACAAGCAGAGAGAAGTGATCTATGCCCGGAGGAAGAACATCCTGGAACAGGACGACCTTAAGGAAATAGCGCTTAAGATGCTTGAAGATGTAATAGATGCCAGTGTGAGCTTTCATATAAGTGACCGGGAATATCCGGAAAAATGGGATCTTGAGGGACTTGGAAGTTTCCTTGGGGCAATATTTAAAAAAGACAGTATCTCAGACATCCTTGACCGGGACAGGATAGTAGCGGAGGGATGGGACATTAGAAAATTGAAACAGGAGCTGATATCCAGGGGGGTACAGCTGTACGGGTACAGAGAGGAAGAATATTCGCCCGGGGTCATCAGAAAACTGGAAAAGATCGTCATGCTTAATGTGATCGATAATATGTGGAGAGGGCACCTGCTTGAGATGGATTATTTGAAAGAGGGCATAGGACTCAGGGCGATCGCACAGAAGGACCCCCTTGTAGAGTATAAGCATGAAGCCTTCAATCTCTTCAAGCAGCTTATTGATGAAATAAAATTTGATACCGTAAAACTTTTATTTAATGCCCGTATTGCGACTGCCGGGGAGCAAGAGGCCCGCAGGAATCAGGAGCTTGCAAATATCAGCACCAGCGGACCATCTGCACCGGAAGAGAAAATTAAACAGCCTGTAAGAGCTTCATCAGAAAAAGTAGGCAGGAACGAGCCATGCCCATGCGGCAGCGGGAAAAAATATAAGAAGTGCTGTGGAAAGTAGATTCTGACACTAGATATCCATGGCGCTTATAGGCAGAATTGCAAACACAATCCTTAAATAGTTCAGCTAAATATCAAACCTGAGGGTTAAAATCCAAATTGGATAGCCATGAAGCGAGTTCCCTTATCTCTGTTTTTATCAGGATATGTTTCTCTTTTTTATTCCATCAACCAGTTGTATCTTTTCTGCTCCGGGTAAAAATTTTTCAAATATTTTAAAATTAGTGCTTAAAGAATCATCATTGGCCTTGATCTCTATCAATATTGAAAAATGCCTGACATTAGAAATTGGCACTAGATTATATTATGTTAAACTATGAGAT
>CAYRTF010000197.1:0-785 GCA_964427165.1 uncultured Actinomycetota bacterium
GTGGATAAATGCCATACACCGGCAGGGATAGAAAAAGTATCTACCCATTATAAGGGTACTCCGGGCAAAGGAAGTGCCTTTAAGACAATATTTGAGATTGCAAGAAAACTGGAGGCAAAAGTCTGTGTAGTATCAGATGCCGATACCAGGAGCATATATCCTGAATGGACACGTGCAATGGTGGAGCCAGTGCTGGGAAAGGGTTTCGGCTATGTAAACCCTTATTACAGCCGCGATAAACATGATGGGACGATAACGAACGCACTTGTTTATCCAATGACAAGAATGCTTTACGGACTCCGGATCAGGCAGCCGATAGGCGGTGATTTTTCTTTTTCTAACGGACTCCTCCAGATCTTTACCAGGAGGACCTACTGGAATAATTATCCTTATATTTGTAAATTTGGAGTGGATATATGGATGACCACTACAGCTATAAATGAGGGCTTCAGGGTCTGTCAGGCAGTGCTGGGGGCAAAGATCCATGATGATAAGGACCCTGGCAGGCAACTTGCCGATATGTATATACAGGTAATAGGCACGATGTTTGAATTGATGGGCTACTATGAGTTCAGGTGGAAAAGGATAATGACCAGTGTACAGGGGACCATTTTTGGGGATTACAAGTTTTTTGAAATAGAAAAGATAGATGTCGATATTGAAAAATTACTTGAACAATTTAATGAAGGATACAGGAAATATAAAAGAGTGTGGAGAAGTATTTTTTCAAAAAACACTTACCATGGATTTAAAGGAATGATAAAAGATTCTTCAGGAGATGCGAT
>CAYRTF010000197.1:795-2169 GCA_964427165.1 uncultured Actinomycetota bacterium
AGATGCGATACATCTTTCTGTTGAATTATGGGCAAAGATAGTTTATGAGTATGCAAGTGCCTATAATTTTATAGAAAAACAGGAAAAAGAACTTCTGCTTATATCGATGCTGCCGTTATATTTCTTGAGGACGGCCTCTTTCATAAGGGAAGCTGAGCATTTGAATTATGAAATAGCTGATGCTATTGTTGAAGGGGATGCCGGAGTCTTTGAAAGACTTAAAATGTATTTCAGGAACAGATGGGCCTATTATAAGAATAAAAAGGAACCGATCAGCATAAAGGATAAGATCATTGATTGATTATGGAAACCTGGTGCCGGCATCTGCTCCCTGTTGTCTATCTACCATATTGATGTAGTAATAATAAAGTCATACAAATAGGAAAATATAGTGATTTATGCTGAACAGGATACAGAAAAGAAATGAAATAATAACAATCATTATCCTTACCCTGATCTTCTCCGGACTGGTTATTTATAATGTCATGGTGGTTCAAATACATAATAAGATCGTGGATCAAAGGATTGAAAGGCATCAGATGCTTGAGGCCCTTCAGATCGAAAAGATCAAAGCAAGGGAAACTGTTGTTGCATATATTGGACTCAGGAACTTAATAAAGTCGCAAGAGACAGCAGATATAATAAAATTTGATACATGGTATAAAAAAATAGAAGGTCAATACATTGATCAAATAAATGACATATCTGAAGAATTTAAACAAAGGGTCACAAATATCGAAGACCTGAGGTCCCTGGTGATCAGAAGAGGCAGGGCAGCAGAAAATTTTAGGAAAGAGTTGCTTGGTGTAAATGATGTCCCGGAGCCGCTTGAAGGTTTATATTCTCTTTTGCTGGATTTTCTGGATAATGATATAAATACATGGGATGAAGTATTGGGGTACTATTCAGCAGATTTCACTATTGAAAATCCTTCAATTATTCAGGACAAGGCTGTAATTGAGCTCTATTTAAAAAACAGGGTTTTATACAGGCAAGTAGAACAGCTAAGATTAGAGATTTATACTGAATACGGTCTGGAGAGCCTGCTTTAACTTGATGACATCACCCATATTTCTGTGTCTTTTGGCAGGTTTTTTTCTGTAATATTTATAGTGTGGCCAATTTCCTTAAAACTGTCTAATCTTCTTGTAAATGAACTTACTTCATCGACATTTAGCCTGGTATCAATGGATTTGTAATGCATTGGTATGGCTACTTTAGGTTTTAAGTCATTTATTATTTCTAGTGCCTGTGTTCCGTTTATTGTATAAACTCCACCGGTCGGGATCATCAGGACATCAACTCCTTGGAGGTCTTTTAATTGTTTATCATCAGGAAAATGTCCGAGGTCTCCAAGATGTGCGATCTTTAACC
>CAYRTF010000197.1:2179-3348 GCA_964427165.1 uncultured Actinomycetota bacterium
TTTTTATAGTATAAATGATATTTTTTCCACGAAGGCTGCCTTCTGCTTCATCATGGAAGCTGGGTATACCGAAAAACCTGATATTTTCAACCACTGTTTCCCCAGGGGTATTTATAACTGCAGGATCGCCCTTGAACAAACCAATATTGGCATGATCATAATGGTCGTGAGAACTTGTGACAATATCTGCACTTATACCAGGAAGGGGATCTCTTATCTGTTCATTATAAGGGTCAGTCCCTATTTTCTTACCCTCACCAGTTGTGATCACAAAAAGTGCATGACCATAAAAAGTAATATTTATAGAAAACATTGCCTTCACCTTCCTAAAATATTTTAATTATTATCTAATAAATTCACCTGTTACTTCACTATTTAATGTAATTATATAATTCATTAATTTTATTACAAAGAGATATCTTGAGATACACAAAATATCTGGAAGAATACCGGGTAGAAATATTATTTTTGAGTTGGTACTGGTGATAATAAAGCAATTCCAAAACAAACCCCAAATGTTTGACTTATTACACTATTTTTATTAATATATGCAATTGTCTAATGATAGACCATTTTATTTTTCGGGCCCATAGCTCAGTTGGTTAGAGCAGCGCACTCATAATGCGGAGGTCCCAGGTTCAAGTCCTGGTGGGCCCACCATAAAATCAACACCCATGCCAATAAAGATTAAATCAAGCCTGCCAGGAACAAGGTGGATCCTTGTTCTGTGGGACCTGAAAAGACGGACCGAGTGTCAACGAGGGAGTCTGCGTCTCTGCAGCGGGCCAAAGGCGAAACGAAAGAACAGGTCCTGGTGGGCCTACCATCGTTTGGCAGTTCCCGGAATAGGCCTTTGTTTATGATTTTGACAATTGCCAGCAAAGAAAAATCATAGATAGGCTCCAATAGCATCATTGCTGTGTTACTTATTTAGTCTATGATGGTGTTTGGCATTATGCTGAAATGTTTTTTGGTCCCCAAACGATATTTTATCATGCTAACGTATTTAGTTTTTTCTTCTAGTTTTGACTGTAAATCCTTATAATACTTTAATATATTATTATTTTGGTAAAATGCTTTTTAATGGAAAGCAGCTTTATTCATAGCAGTGTCATTGATCGGATTTAGTGTAAATATGTCTGAAAAAATAGATATAACCATAATAGGTG
>CAYRTF010000198.1:0-2280 GCA_964427165.1 uncultured Actinomycetota bacterium
GTGTAGGGGGCAAAGTATTTTATAAGGTCCATATATGCGGTGAAGTCTATGAACCCGGGGTCTATGATGTGGAAGAAGGCCTAAGGATTGCAGATATTATTAGTCTTGCAGGAGGAGCAACAGATTCCGCATGCCTTGCAGCAATAAACCTTGCACTGAAAGCAGGTGATGGCCAGAGGATATATATTCCTTCTTTTGAGGAAGTGGAACAGGGGAGTTCCCTTTATTATGGAGATTCATCCTTACCCTATGTGGATAATTCTGTAAATAGCGGTGAGGGAAGTGCATATGAAAATATTGTAAATATAAATACAGCCGGCACCAGGAAACTTGAGACACTCCCGGGAATAGGACCCGCAACAGCAAAAAAGATAATAGACCACAGGAACAAATATGGTAATTTTAAAAGCAAGGAAGAATTACTGGATATAAGCGGTATCGGACCAAAAAAATATGAGGATATAAAAGAGCTTATCAGGATATAGATGCGGGGACCGACCCAACTTGTGATAGCCTATTGCCTCACTTAAAAAAGTATTTGAAAGGTCATTCGTGCCTCACAGATAGTAGATCATATATATGAGAAGATTATACTGGATAGCACTGAACAATCATTATATTTTATGGACGGCCTCTTTTGGGCTGGGACTTGTTCTGGGTATAAGACTTTTTCAATATTTTCAAATACCAGCTTTTCTGTATTTTTTTATTATAGGTGCGGTGATTCTTACTTCCCTGTCCGGACCAATATATATCTTAAGAAAAAATACAATATCTGACGGAAATATCCTGGAAGCCAGAAATTTACTGCTTATAGTAATTATCCCGGCAGTTGTGATGATACTAATGGGATACCTTGTGGGAGTAAACAGCAAAGAAGTAAAAGGGATCGATCTATCCCCTATGATTGCAAGCGAAGAGCACGGCACTTCAGGGATCATAGTAGCAAAAGGCAGGGTATCCAGCCATCCTTTCATTAAATACGGAAGCCTGTATTTCGAAATGGACGCAGAATGCTTCTGGCATGCTGCGGGCAGCGGGGTAAGTGAGGGGAAATATATTGAAGACGGGAAAATAGGTATAATCATAAAAAGGCCAGGTAGCTTAAAAATAAAGAGAGATGATCTCATAAAAGTAAAAGGAGAAGCCGGGATATCTGCAAATGGTTCAATTGTCAGGGCAAATTCCGGCAATATAAGGTTTATCAGTGCAGGCACTTTTCCGGAAAGAATATTTGAGCTTAGAAAGACTGTATATAATTGCATAAACCGGACCTTCTACAAATATTTAAATTACAGGTATGCACCTATTGCAGAAGCCCTTATCCTGGGAAACAGGACAAATGTCTCTAACAGGCTGCTGGATGATTTCAGGCAGAGCGGTACGGCCCATCTTATGGCGATCTCAGGTATGCATATCTCCTTTATCGTGCTTATCATATGTGTAATTGCCGGGAGATCGAGGGCAAACTTCATATTGATCATATTTATCATCATATTTCTTGTGATGTATAATTATTTGCTCGGGCTCAAGGCAAGCGTGCTCCGGGCTTCCATCTGGATGATGTCTGCAGCAGCAGCCGCGCAGTGGAACCGCGAGCCAGATAAGCCCAGGATATTATGTATTTCATTTATCCTGCTTCTTATCTTAAGTCCATCATTTACCAGTGATATAGGTTTCTGGTTTTCCTTTTCAGCAATGTCGGGTGCTGTCTTTATATATCCTCTTTTTATAAAGGTCTTATCCAGCATTACTCTGGTAAAAAGAATTGCCGTAAACCTTGTATTTAGAACTCTTATTCTCACTATTTCCATCCAGCTGGTATGCGGTCCGCTTATCCTTTATTATTTCAGGCTGCTCCCTCTTATATCTGCAGTATCAAATATCTTTATACTGCCTTTTTTCTATGTTCTTTTGCTATTGCTTATGATATCGGCATTATTTGCGGTCATCTGGCCTCCCCTTGGAGGGATCATCCTAAAAGCTACGCTACCTCTATTTAAAATAATGAGCTGCCTGGCCGGATTTTTTTCAAAACCCGGCCTTCCGGTGATCAGAGCTTCGAATATGATGCCTTTACAGCTTTTTATATATTATATGTCTCTATTTGTGATCCTGATTATGGCCCACAGTTCACCTGGGGAAAGAATGAAAGCTAAATGATTTGATTTTTAGAAGTAAGTAATAGAAAATTAGGAGACGTAAAAAGGAGAATGATTGCCGGAAGAAAAAAACAAGATCTATAAATTAAAAAAAGCTTATCTCTATATAAGCCGGAGT
>CAYRTF010000198.1:2290-3326 GCA_964427165.1 uncultured Actinomycetota bacterium
AGATAAGGGTATTTGTAGAAGATAAAATAAATATTGAGACTGATTACAGGGTCTTTAGGCCCGACCTGGAAAATGACGATGTGGAATTTGAAAATTATATATCAACCCCTCCCCTTTTTTCTTCCAGGAAGATCGCGGTAATTAAAGATATTGAGAAGTTCAGGACAAAATTCCAAAAGACAGTTGCAAAGGCTATTGCTGGAGAAGATACAGTATTTATACTCACTGCCTCAAGTGAAAAGATAAACAAGGCTCTTCTTGATGCTTTAAGGCAGGTGGGCTCAATAAAGAGACTGAAGACCCCTGCCGGGAAAGATATGCTAAAGTGGCTTGAAAATAAAGCATCTGTTGATGGAATAGTCTTTACGGATGAGGCTAAAAACCTTCTTGTTGAAAATGTGGGCCATGACCGGGATCTTCTTAAAAATGAATACTTGAAACTCTATGATTATATAAGTTCTGAAGATGAAAAGGTCATTGAAGTACAGGCTGTAAGACATCTTGTTCCCAGGGTGTATTCCATGAAAATATTTGATCTGGTGGATTATCTGGGCGGAAGGGATAAAAATGGAAGTCTTGCGGCCCTGGAAGAGATACTTTCAGAAGACAGCAATCTATTGGGGCTGATCACACTTATTCACAGGATGTTTAAGAGCATGCTTTACATAAAGACAGGTAATGGAGCTACAGGAGTAACGACATTTCTTGAAAAGAATATAAATATGCCCCCATATTTTATTGGAAAACTGGTTAATAAGTATATTAAGTTTTCACGCAACTATTCAAATGAGGAGATAATAAAAATATTTGGCCTGCTAAATGATTATGATATAAAGTTCAGGATGGGTCCCTCTGAAAACAAAAACCTTGCAAAAAGGATGATAGTCCGGATAACTGATATTAAAATCTGAGAATGTCTTATGAGCCTGTCCGAGAATTGAGCCAAGATCCAATTTTCGGACAGGCTCATAGATCTTCAGGCACTGTTATGGATGGGCTAAATCTTTATGTTATTTCTCTTTATGTTATTTCTCTA
>CAYRTF010000199.1:0-3312 GCA_964427165.1 uncultured Actinomycetota bacterium
ATGTTTTTAATTTTTCGATGCTGCCTGCCACATTGGGATCAAGATACATGCTTTCATTCATGGCCGGTGCCACAAGTATGGGACAGACTGCTGCAAGGGCAGCTGTCGTCAGGAAATCATCGCAGATCCCTCCAGCCAGTTTGCATATAATATCAGCGCTGGCCGGTGCAATAAGGAAAGCATCCGCGCTATGTGAAAGGGATATATGGTAAATGCGGCCCTGGTTTTTGAACTGGCCGGTAATTGTCTCATTTCCTGAAAGTGCACTAAATGTAATGGGGTTTATGAAGTTATTTGCCCGGGGGGTCATTACTGGAATTATATCAGCGCCTGATTTAACCAATCGGCTGCATATATAAGCTGCCTTATAAGCAGCGATCGAAGCGGTTATTCCCAGTACAATCTTTTTTTTTAAAAAAATTGAACTGTCATAATCCAAGATTATTTTTCTTCCTCTTTTTTGGTTCCAAATGCTATCTTCTCTTCTTTCAGCTCCTGGAATGCTATCTCCAGCGGATCATAGGAATCGATATCTACAAGCGGTTTTACTATATTTACCCTCTCCATATTTCTTTTAGCTGAAATATAATCGCCAAGTTCCCTGGCTCTTCTGGCTACTGCCAGGCATATTTTATATTTGCTGTCTACATTCTTTTCATATTCATCAACAAACTGTACCTTCAATGTTTATTTCCTCCCTACCGTACCAAGAAGTACGTCTTTTAGATTTTGCAAAGCTTCATTATAGTTATTATTTACAATTATGCAATCATAATGTTTTTTATACTTCAGTTCTTCCTCTGCTATTACCATTCTCCTCTCGATCTCGGCCGGACTGTCCGTGCCTCTCTTCAGGAGCCTTTCCCTCAGCTCCCCCATAGCAGTAGTAACAATAAATATATAGTAGGCACAAACTTCCGCTTCCATGATCTGCATGGCACCCTGGACCTCTATTTCCAGTATGACATTGATCCCGGCTGCAAGCTTGTCCTCCACAAATTTTTTAGGGGTACCATAATAATAACCGGAATACTCCGCCCATTCAAGAAAGCTGCCTTCCCTTGCCTGCTTTTCAAAGTCTTCTTTTGAGATAAAATGATACTGGACGCCGTCTTTCTCTCCCTTCCTTGCAGATCTTGTGGTGGCAGAAATGGATTTCTCAAAATTATCGAGGTCTTTTAATGCATCTGCTATTAAACTGCTTTTACCTGATCCGGAAGGTCCGGATATTACAAATAAGCTGGCTTTTGTCGTCATCTATTTAAACTTCAAGACTTAAGTGATATTGAAATGTTTATAGAAATTTTCTTTCTGGTTCTTACCCAGGCCCCCCATTTTCTTATGGGGGCTTATATTCAATTCTTCCAGGACCCTGGCAGCATGCATCCTGCCGTTGCCGGGAAGCGAACTTACAATGTTTAGGACCTTCATGCCTGCTATATAGTTTTCAAAGAGCTCGCGGTCCTTAAAAAGTTGGTTTATACTGGTCTTTCCCTTTTTCAGCTGCTCCTTGATCTCAGACCTCTTTTTCCTTACCAACCGCGCTTTTTTCAGACCCTTCTTCCTGGCCTCGTCACTTAAGTTGGTCAAAGTCATTAAAGCTCCTTTTGATTATCACTGGACAAGATAACATAGAGTATACAAATATATAAATTCTTTTTCAATAAAATTATTCTTAAAAGACATGATAAAAATAGTATTTTAAGAAACTATTTTGAAAAGTGCATCTATTTCCTGCTGCCAGGATAGACTATTTCCCCCCCCTCACGGCACATGGGACATTTTTCCGGCTCAAATATCTCTATATCTATCTTTAGCATATTATAATAGGGATACCCAAAATCAATACCTGAATTCCTGTCTACAATACTTACGACACCGGCCACCTCCGCACCTCTGTCTTCACAGATCTTTATGACTTCCTTTACAGAACCTCCAGTTGTTATAACGTCTTCGGCTATTATGACCTTCTCGCCTTTTCTCAAGTCAAAGCCCCTGCGGAGCTGCATCCGGCCACCTGACCTCTCGGTAAAGATCATTTTCTTTTTTATCCCGAATGCAAGCATATATCCCCAGAGTATGCCTCCCACTGCCGGCGATACCACTGTATCTACTTTCCCTATGTCAATATCTTTTGAAAGCATCCCGGCAGCAGCTTTTGCAAGCCTGTCTGCCCTGTCAGGATATTGGAGAAGTTTGGCGCACTGCATATATACGCCGCTATGCAAACCGGATGTCAGCTTGAAATGACCCTCAAATATTGCTCCGGATTCCTTAAATATATTAAAGACATCTATCCCGTCTGCCTGTTTAATTATTTTTAGCATATACTACCCTTCCACTATAAATTATACATTAAATAAACTTCTCAATTAGCAATATTCTGTACGTTTATAACACTATCAATATTTACAATATTCTGTATACCTTGCATTTATCTATGCAGATATTTTAACAGGGACAATGACACAAGTTATCCGGGAATTGGGCCGGACAGGCTCCTGGCTGCATTTAAAATAATATTTAAATTACTGCCTTAAAGTACGCATTTTATCTTTTTAAGATATAAATCTATTGTCCCCCCGATATCTTCTTTCGTAGTTATCGATCTTCCGGCTATTATCATATCTGCCCCGGAAGATATTGCCTTCTCGGGTGTATTGACCCTTTTCTGGTCCCCGCTGCTGTCCCCTGCGAGTCTTATGCCCGGAGTGGCTATATAGAAATCATCACCGAACTGCTTCCTTAATGGCTCTACTTCCTGAGGGGAGCAGACTATCCCGTCTATCCCGGCATCAAGAGCCACCTCAACCAGTTTTTTTACCGTCGGCAGGTATCCTTCTTTAAAGCCCATAGAGCTAAGATCATGATCATCAAGACTGGTAAGTATGGTGACCCCAAAGATCAGCGGCCTTGTATTGTGATCCTTCTTTGAATGCTCTTCCATGGCGCTGACCGCTGCCTCGAGCATCTTTTTGCCTCCGAGTATATGTGCCGTGACAATAGAGGGACCCAGCCCCGCTATTGCTCCCGAGGCTCCTTTTATCGTATTCGGGATATCAGCAAGCTTTGCATCGAGCATTACCTTGTAGCCGAAACTTTTCGCTGTATCCACAATACCGGTCCCCACACCATAGATCATTTCGAGTCCCAGCTTTACAGTAGTGACTTTGCCGTCTATCGCTGAGAGCAGTCTTGTAAGGCTGCTCTTCTTATTGACATCGATTACGACTATAAGCCTGTCTTCTGGTTTTAGGATCCTTGTCTTCAAACCTTTAGCCCTCCTATAAAACTTTTTACACTATCAATGTT
>CAYRTF010000200.1:0-2931 GCA_964427165.1 uncultured Actinomycetota bacterium
GATCCAGTGGCCCTGATCGTTTTAAAGTAATTTCCATATAAATCTGGTTTCAGGTCATAACCTTTATTATATATCTTACACTACTCCTTATTCTCCTGTTCCGTTTCCTCCATTATTGCTGCCTGAGCTGCCGCCAGACGCGCCACAGGCACCCTGTATGGAGAAGCGCTGACATAGTCCATTCCGACCTTATGGCAGAATTCAATAGATTTTGGATCCCCTCCGTGCTCGCCGCATATCCCGACTTTGAGGTCTTTCCTCGTCTTTCTTCCTTTTTCAAATCCTGTTTTCATCAGCTGTCCTACTCCGCCAATATCAAGTGTTGAAAAAGGATCCCTGGCAAGTATTCCCTGTTCGATATATTCCGGTAGGAATTTTCCTGAATCATCTCTAGAGAAGCCATAAGTCATCTGAGTAAGGTCGTTTGTGCCAAAGCTGAAAAATTCCGCTTCTCTTGCGATCTTATCCGCTATCAAGCATGCTCTTGGGACCTCTATCATAGTACCTATCTTATATGCAAATTTCAGGTTCTTCTCATTCATCACTTCATCAGCAACTGATACGATCTTCTCCTTAAGTATCTTTATTTCCATTAGACTGCCCACAAGAGGAACCATAACCTCGGGCTGTACATCATATCCTTCTTTAGTGAGATCGGCAGCTGCCTCAAAAATAGCTCTTGCCTGCATCTCGGCGATCTCTGGATAAGTTATCGATAATCTGCAGCCTCTGTGGCCGAGCATCGGATTCATCTCATGAAGCGAGACTATTGTAGCTTTGAGTTCGTCAAAAGTCATCCCCATCTCTGTGGCAATTTCCTTTATATCTTCTTTCTCTGTTGGAAGAAACTCATGAAGAGGAGGGTCAAGAAGTCTTATGGTCACCGGAAGACCCTTCATGACTTTAAATATCTCATAAAAATCTTTCCTCTGCATGGGCAGCAGCTCCAAAAGCGCTTTTCTTCTTTCGTCCTCATTTGAAGATACTATCATCTTCCTTACGGATTTTATTCTTTCACCCTCAAAGAACATATGCTCAGTACGGCAAAGACCGATTCCTTCGGCACCAAAACCAAGTGCTACTTCAGAATCTTTCGGCGTATCGGCATTTGTTCTTATGCCAAGCTTTTTAAATTCATTGACCCAGCTCATAAAGGTTTCAAAATTTTCATTAAGCTCCGGATCCACAACAGGTATCTGCCCGGTAAAGACCTCTCCTGTCGAACCGTCAAGCGTTATCCATTCACCTTTTTGTATCTGTGTCCCATTTACCTGGAAGTATTGCTTGTCCTCAAAAACCTTGATCGACTCAGCTCCGGCAACACAGCATTTTCCCATCCCACGGGCCACTACTGCCGCATGAGATGTCATGCCGCCACGCGCGGTCAGGATCCCCTGTGCTGCTGCCATACCCTGTATATCTTCAGGAGAAGTCTCTGTCCTTACAAGTATTACATTACCATTTTTTGCTTCTTCAACTGCATCATCCGCATCAAACACGACCTTGCCAAGAGCTGCTCCAGGCGATGCAGGAAGACCTTTTGCAAGAACTTCTGCACTTTCTTTTGCCTTCTTGTCCAGCTGCTTATGAAGGAGCTGGACAAGCATCTGAGGTTCAACTCTGGTAACAGCTGTTTTTATATCTATGAAGCCCTGTCCAACCATATCTACAGCGATCTGCAGTGCTGCCGCAGCGGTCCTCTTACCGGTCCTGGTCTGAAGCATATAGAACTTGCCTTCCTGTATCGTGAACTCCAGGTCCTGCATATCTTTATAATGATCCTCAAGCTTACTTCTTATTTCTACAAGAAGTTTAAAGTTCTCAGGCATTTCCTTTTCCAGCTTCGCGATCGGTTGGGGTGTCCTTATACCGGCAACCACATCCTCTCCCTGGGCATTTATCAAATATTCTCCATACAGGAGATCCTCACCTGTAGACGGATTTCTCGTAAATGCGACTCCCGTTCCCGATGTCTGTCCCATATTTCCGAATACCATTGTCTGCACGTTTACCGCGGTACCAATATTATGAGGTATATCGTGCAGGTTTCTGTAAGCAGTAGCTCTCTTATTGTTCCATGAGCCAAATACTGCATCTATTGACATTTTTAGCTGTTCCCTGGGATCCTCGGGAAAACTTTTGCCCTTTGCGTCCTTGATTATCTTCTTGTAATCATCAACAAGTTCCTTAAGGTCCTGGCCGGTCAGATCGGTATCAAATGAAACACCTTTGCTGTCCTTCTTTGCCTGGATCGCTTTTTCGAATTCATCATGCTCAACACCCATGACAACATCCCCAAACATCTGGACAAATCTCCTGTATGCATCCCAGCCAAATCTTTCATTTCCGGTTTTAGCGATAATGCCTTTAACCGATATATCGTTCAGACCAAGGTTTAAGACAGTGTCCATCATGCCTGGCATCGATATGGCAGCACCTGAACGGACCGAGACCAGAAGAGGATTATTCTTGTCCCCAAAACTCATTTCCATCTTCTCTTCCAGTTTTTTAAGATTTTCTTCGATCTGTCCCTCCAGGGCATCGGGCCATCTCTCACCAAGATCATAATATAGATTGCATACCTCTGTGGAAATAGTAAAACCTGGAGGAACTGGAAGACCTATATTGGTCATTTCTGAAAGATTCGCTCCCTTTCCCCCAAGGAGTTTTTTCATCTCCTTTTTACCTTCACCGAAAAAGTATACATACTTTTTAGATGTCATTATTAAATCCCTTCTCCCCTATGATATATTTTGTAAAAATACAAATTGACACATGATATCAAATATTTAAGAAAATATTAAGTAAAAAATCATTTGAGCGCTGTATTGCATTTAAAAAACAAATAAAGCTATTGCTTTATTTGATTGCTTCCTATTATAAGTTTTGAAAAATCTGCCATGTTTAAATAATAATCCACTACTTCCTTTA
>CAYRTF010000200.1:2941-3306 GCA_964427165.1 uncultured Actinomycetota bacterium
AAAAAGCCCCTCATCTACATGGGTGAATTTCTTCTTTGATATTATGTTTTGGCTCCGGCTCATCGGCCAGACGATAGACTTTATATCGCTTTTCAAAATAAATTCCTCAATAGCCTGAAAGCGCATATCAATATCTGCGATGGATCCCGCTCCAGAGCCAAGAACAGCATCAAAAATGTCCATTCTTCTCTCCTGGCTGTCAAGAAGGAATCTCTGGCGTGCGATTATAAAGTCAAATATTTTTTCCGCACTGCCTATTCTGGTAGGTTCTTTAAGTTTAAAAGAATCAGAGTATAGCTTCATATTGAAAACGATCAGGTCCTTAAGATCGATGTCATAATTTCCCTCAAGCATCGATCTTACCA
>CAYRTF010000201.1:0-3300 GCA_964427165.1 uncultured Actinomycetota bacterium
GATTATTGATCTGCAAAAAAATTAATAATTGGAGAAGAAAAATACCTGGATACAACAGGGATTTACCACTGTCAGCAAGTTGCAGAGAAGATACTTAAGTCATTTCTAGTTTATGATAATGTTCTTTTTGAGAAAATACATAGTATTGTCTACCTTATTAATAAATGTACCAAGATTGATGAAAAGTTTGAAGAATTATTTAATGCAGCTGAAGCTCTTACACCATATGTCTCTGCTTTTAGATACCCAGGAGAAAATTTTGAACCGGAGCAGGAAGATGTTGACGAAGCGCTTGATTACTCTAAAGAAATTATCAATTTTGTGATTCAGAAATATATTGAAAACGATGACTATGTTAAAAGAATCGATTGAATAAAGTTTAGCCCTACACACTCTTGCCATCAAGTGCCAGAACTGCTTTTCCGCATATCTTATTAACCGGATCCCAGACAGTTGATATTGCAGGGGCATAGGAAAGATCCAGCATATAGATGTCATCTACTGTCATCTCATTTGTTATAGCTGCGGCAAAGACATCTATTCTCTTGCCGACTCCTTCTCCGCCTATCATCTGGGTGCCCAGGAGCCTTCTTGATGCTGTGTCAACTATGATTATTATTGCTATCTTTTTAGCACCCGGAATGGAACCAGCATGTGAAGAAAAGCTGTCAATAAGCTTTATTGCATCATAACCAAGTGCTACCGCCTCTTTTGAGCCTATGCCTGTGCTCGCTATCTCAAGACCAAGGACTTTATCTACTACGGTCCCAACAGAACCATTAAAGACTTTATTTCCGCCACCCGCATTTTCTCCGGCTATCCTTCCGGTTTTAACAGCATTATTTGCAGTCGGTATATGATCCTGTTTCCCTGTTACAATATTTTTTATGGTTGCGCAATCCCCGGAAGCATAAATATTCATATGTGAAGATTGAAGTTTGTTATCTACCTTAATTGCGTCATTTATCCCGAGCTCTATTGAAGTGTCTGAGAGGAAACCGGTATTGGCAGAGATACCTGTAGCCAGGACAACCAGTTCGCAATCCAGGTCTTTTTTCCCATTGGCATCTTCTACTGTGATCGTACTCTGGCCGGAACCCGTTTTAACTGAAGTGATACTTGTTTTAGTCAGGATATTTATCCCATCCATCTCAGCTTTTCTTGTAAGGATAGAGCCTATTTCATATTCAAATTCATTATATATCCGCTCTTTTTTTTCCACCACGGTAGTCTTTATGCCGATCTTATTAAAAGCTTCAGCCATAAGCATTCCGATTGCTCCTCCGCCTATGACCGCGGCTTTCTTGAGATTATTTGAATCTATGTAATTTTTAAGATTTTCCGCATCCTCCACATTTCTGAACTGGAAAACATTTGAAGAATCTATTCCCGGTATATCGGGGATAATAGTGGTGCCGCCGCTGCTTATTATAAGTTTGTCATATTCTATGATCCTGTTTTCCTGGGCCTGGCCAATGCGTACAAGAAGTTCCTTCTTTGAAGGATCTATTCCTACAACCCTGTGGCCCATAAGTATTTTTATATTCCTTTTCTGTTCAAAGAAATCCTTTGGGTAAGCCAGCAGGTCCTCGACCCTTTTTACATATCCTGAAATAAAGTAGGGAAGACTGCACGAACCATAAGATATGTATTTTCCGCTTTCAAGTACAGTGATATTAAGATCAGGATTTACTCTTCTTGCCTGGCTTGCTGCAGCGAGCCCGGAGGCATTTCCACCTATTACTACGAGATCATTATATAGATTATTATACATTGCTACTTTCTGTTTAGACTATTAAAGACTTTACCAATTTTATAATATTTTATTTTTTATTTCTATTTAATAAATAATGAGTTAGCACTTGCAATAATTTACCATATACTTACTTCTTAAATCCATGACTTTTTATTATAATCATCTAATTAATTGGTTTAATAGCTCAGGGGCTCATGGGCCCACAATGATGCCCATTATATTATTTTTTAACAGGGAAGAAAGAAGGGGAGATCGATGGATGTAAAATCAAGAGAGATGCTTGAGCAGAAGGCAAAAGACATCAGGGTTGATATAGTCGAGATGCTTTGTGCCGCTGGTTCAGGACATCCCGGAGGATCATTATCAATGGCAGATATGTTTTCATATCTTTATTTTAGCGGTGTCGCGAATATCGACCCAAAAGGTCCAGGTAAAAAAGACAGGGACAGGGTAGTGCTGTCAAAAGGACATGCCTGTCCGGTATTATATGCGGCACTGGCAGAAAAAGGGTATTTTGATAAAAAGGAGTTAAAGACTCTCAGGAAATATGGCAGCATATTGCAGGGCCATCCTGATATGAATAAGACACCTGGAGTGGATATATCCACAGGTTCTCTCGGACAGGGACTTTCATGTGCGGTGGGGATGGCGCTGGCTTCAAAACTTGACAATAGCGGAGTGAAAGTCTTTGCTGTTCTTGGAGATGGTGAATGTGATGAGGGACAGATATGGGAAGCCGCAATGGCTGCAAGACATTATAGTCTTGATAATCTCATAGCCATTGTGGACCTCAACGGCCTGCAGATAGATGGATTTACCAGGGATGTAATGGACACAGCTCCACTGGCAGAAAAATGGCGTTCCTTTGGCTGGAAGGTATATGAAATAGACGGACATGATCTTGATGTGATAGACGATACCATGAGAAAGGCTATTTCAGTGAAAGGAAGCCCCGTTTGCATAGTTGCCAGAACTACCAAAGGCAAGGGAGTAACTTTTATGGAAAATGCATGTGACTGGCATGGAAATGCTCCCAGTGAAGAAGAAAAAGATAAGGCTATCTGTGATATATGCAAAATCGATGCCAGCTAAAACATTAAATTTCAAAAATAGGAGTCAATCATCATGTTAAGCAAAAAGAATGAAAATATATTAATAAATACTACGGGGGATAAAAAGATCGCGACCAGGGAGGCCTATGGCATCACCCTTGCCGAACTCGGGGAGTCAAACAAGGATATTGTCGTTCTGGACTGTGATCTTTCAAAATCTACCAAGACTGCAGTCTTTGGCAAGAAATTTCCGGACAGGTTTTTCAATATGGGCATAGCTGAATCAAATATGATGAGTGTTGCAGCGGGACTTGCGGCTATGGGAAAGATCCCGTTTGCATCTACATTCAGCGTATTTGCGACAAAAAGAGCATGCGATCAGGTAAGCATATCAGTCGCATATCCGAAGCTTAATGTCAAAATATGTGCAACGCACAGCGGGGTAACACTTGGTGAAGACGGAGCCACCCATCAGGCCATTGAGGATGTAGC
>CAYRTF010000202.1:0-3290 GCA_964427165.1 uncultured Actinomycetota bacterium
TATCAATACCGTCTACAAGTACCTGCCCGCGGCTGACGTCATAGAACCTGAGTAAAAGGTTGGCAAGCGTTGATTTGCCGGAACCAGTCGATCCTATTATAGCTGTTGTCTGGCCGGGTCTGGCAGTAAAACTAATATCATGGATCACATCTTCTTCTGCCTCGGGGTAGCGGAATGAGACATTCCTGAACTCCACCTGACCCTGTACAGGCATAGTAAATCTTGAAGGTTTTTCAGGATCGCTGATAATAGGTTCGGTTTCCAGGACATCTGCCACTCTTGCGGCTGAGACTGAAGCTCTGGGGATCATAATAAACATGACCGAAAGCATTAAAAATGACATTATTATAAGCATGGCATACTGGAGGAAGGCCATCATGTCCCCTACCTGTATATTAGCTTCAGCTACCTGGTGAGCTCCCACCCAGACTATAAGAAGCGATACACTGTTCATGACCAGCATCATCGCAGGCATCATTACGACCATTGCCCTGTTAACAAAAAGGGAAGTCTTTGTAAGATCTATATTTGCCTTATCAAAGCGGTCTTCCTCAAATTTTTGAGTATTAAAGGCCCTGATGACCATCATGCCCGAAAGATCTTCGCGGGTCACAAGACTGAGCCTGTCAATAAGGCTCTGCATCTTCCTGAATCTTGGCATTGTCACAGAAAATATGACTATTATAAGGGAAATAATAACAATTACTGCCAGGCCGATCACCCAGGACATCGATGTGCTTTTATTGAGTGCAAGTATTATACCGCCTATTCCAAGTATTGGAGCATAGATGACCATTCTGATCAACATTATGACAAGCATCTGGACCTGGGTGATATCATTTGTCGATCTGGTAATAAGGGATGCAGTTGAGAACTGATCAAATTCAGCATTTGAAAAACTCTCGATCCTGCTAAATACTTTTTCACGGAGATTTCTCGCAAGTCCTGCCGCCGTCTTTGCAGATAGATAACCTACTGTAACTGCACAAACGGCAGATCCAAGTGATAAAAGAAGCATAAGAAGTCCAGCATACCATATATATCTGCTCTGCACTCTGTCTGTATCCATACCCAGAGCAGAGTATTCAGCCCTTACTGATCTTACTGCTGATTGAGTGACCATACTGTCGCCAAGAGTATCAAATTGCTCATTTATTTTTGCAAGCAGTCCTGATAATTGTGTGCCGGGCAGGCTCCCGATCATGGCAAAGACTTCATCGGCTGTCATACCCTCAGGTATCCTTGATACATCAAAACCCATAATAGCGCCAGAAGCTGCCGCATTTTCAGGATCCGCTATCATCTGTTCTATGCCTGAGACGGCAAGGAATGCCCTGCCCATGATTTTATTTATTATTTCAGCCTTATCGCTGCTTATCTTATTCAGGACATAGATCCCCTCATTTTCAAGCTGGGGATATTTTTTCAGGTACTCTCTATAGTCAGAGGAAGTCATGGCGACCAGGGTATAGCTCTCAAGCACTAAGGCCCTGCTTTCATCATCCATAAAAATAGTCAGCTTATCCATCTGGCTCTTTCTGACGGCCTCAGGTACCGCATTCTCTATCCCGCCCTGCTGTATACCGATATTTACAATATTTGACATAAAATCAGGAAGTGCCAGATTGGCCATAGCCTGGAAAAAAAGCAGTACTATGGAAATAAGTATTATGGCTGTAAATGGTTTAAGATATTTTGCTAATTTAAACATTTAATTTTTTTCTTCCTTGCCGGCCTTTTCACCCGGGATCCCGCTTGCTATCTTATTATTAAGATCGCGATAATTTTTAAGCTCCTTATTATCCAGTACATCAAACAAGGATGATAATGTATTAAAGCTTGCACTCTTTATCGAATTAAATTTACTTATTGCTTTACCGGATAATTCTATATTTAATATCCTGCGGTCCTTTGCATTCCTCTTTCTCAAAAGGAGTTTCTTTTTTACCAATCCGTCTACTATCTGAGTAGCCGCACTACTGGTTATCCCTAAAAGACTTGCAAGGTCCTTTATATTGATCATCCCGCTTTTTTTTACATGGTGAAGAACTATCCATTGCGGATGTGTCATCTGCATCCCGTCAGACAGATGATGTATCTCAGAAGCGATCTTGCGCCTGATCGAATACAGGGTCTCTGTGATCTCCTCTACCATCTTTCTTCTATTTTCCATACTGGTTTCCCATAAGTAAGCTCAAACGAGATAAGAAATATTAACTAGTAATAATGATAATTCTTTAATTAAGTAACTAAATCAATAAGTATCTTATCTAATATTTTTCAATTGTCAATATTATTCTGTGATTTTTTCTGTGATTTTTTAATTATCTAATATCGTTCCAGGCAAAAGATTAATAGTTACCCACCGGTAATCGTATTTGCAGCATCTCAGGTGAAACTAAATACTCTTTACTTCTTTGATACACAATAATACTTTGTATCTTGTTTTGTTTTAAACTTTATTTTTTCTTCACTAAATAATTTGTCGATGATCTTTATTGCTTCATTGATATTAATACCCAGCGCATAAGCAATATCTTTTATGGTTGTTGGCCTTCTTTTGAGAAGTTCTACTATTTCATCTTCGATCATCATCAAATCTCTACTATACTTTTTTGTATCAACCTTTCCGGTTATCTCTGCTTTATCTCCAAGAATATCTTTTATCTTATGCAGCCTCTCCCTGTCAGGGAGCCTCATATAATATCCGTCCGAAGGACGAATTGCAGTATTTATATGAATTTTCTTTATTCCTCTTCCCAGATGATCGATCAATTCTTTAAATTTACCAGCCGAATTCAGATTGTCGTTTAAGCCTTTTAGTATCATTATCTCCAGCCATACATCTCCATTAAAATTATTTAAGAGTTTTTTCAACCCAGAAATATTTTTATCAAGATCAACTCCGGCGCAGGGACGGTTTATTCTTCTTAAAAGCCTGTCGTCGGGAGCATCCAGCGATACTTTTATTATATCCGCCCCTCCAATATCGTTGACGGTACTACTAAATCCAAGGGTTCCGCCGCTGGTAAGAACTGCTATAGGAATATCTGTGACTTTCTTGATGATGTTGATCAATTTTAATATATCGATATTTAAAGTCGGCTCTCCCGATCCTGAAAAAGTTATATAGTTCAAGTATCGGCATTCATTTATCCTTTTAGCGAGTTCTGTTTCAAATTTTTTGAAATTTATATCTATATATTTCTTCCTCTCCGCAGTCTTGTTCGTTGTCCTTCCCAACTGGCAGTAAATGCAATCATACACACATACTTTAAAAGGGGTCAAAT
>CAYRTF010000203.1:0-3276 GCA_964427165.1 uncultured Actinomycetota bacterium
GAGCTGCCGCTAAAAATGGGGGGAGAAATCGTTCCCGAGACATGCGGAAAGACGGATAATATACTATACATAAATGAAAAGCAGTAATAATGACAATTATATAGAAATTGGATATAAGTTCAGAATATATCCAACAGAGGAGCAAAAAACTTTCTTTGAAAAGCATTTTGGCTGTGTGCGCTTTATATATAACTATCTGTTTAACTTGAAGATGGAAGCCTATAAAAATGATATGACCAATATATCAGGGTTTGAAGCTAAAAGATATATACCACGACTAAAGAAACAGAAAGATTGCAAATGGCTTTCACAGGTAAACTCACAAAGCTTACAGGAAGCTGCATTCGATCTTGATAAAGCATATATAAGGTTCTTTAAAAAACTTGGAGCATATCCGGCCTTTAAGAAAAAAGCAAAGAGACAAAGATTTAAGATACCCCAGCATTTTAACTTAAGCAAAAAAGGCTATCTGAAGGTACCAAAGTTCAAATCAAGCATAAAGGTAAATGTACATAGAAAAATAAAGGGGCCAATAAATAATATAACTACATCAAAGACCCTGCAGGGAAATATTTTGCAAGCTTTAATTGTACCATAGCTAAAAGTAAGGTAATTGTTCTGAAAAGAAAGTTCGTATCATATTAATTAGAATATTGACTTACATAATTTAATTATGTAATATGTTATTCAGGTGGTTGTATGAGAACAACAATAAATATTCCAGATAGTGTGATCAGGGAAGCAGAAACTCTGTATGAAACCAAAAATAGATCAAGAGCAATAGAGAGTGCAATAAAAGACGCAATAAGGTTTAATAAATTGAAAAAGTTAATGCTTCTTAAGTCAAAGATCTCATTTGACGAAGATAAAGTTAAAGCTTTAAGAGAAGAAGAAATTAATGAGCAGTTTTAATAGAGAGTCCTTGCGATAGTAGATTTATCATACAGAGTTTTTATAGTGCAATAATTTTATGGATTATTTTAAATCAAGAACAATCAGAAAAATTTAAATGGATAATCAAAAAATATTAGTAGATACATCAATATGGATAGAATACTTTAGAAACAATCAGAAGTATGTATCATTCATAGAAGACAATTTAAATCTGGAGAATATACTTATTAGCGGGCCTATAATATCTGAATTGCTGCATGGCGTTAAAAGTGAAAAGGAATACAAATTATTATCAGAATCAATTACTGCTGTACCCTGTATTGAATGTGTATATGAAGACTGGATAAAAATTGGAGAGACTCTTTATAATTTAAAGAAGAAAGGCATAACCGTGCCTTTAACTGATGTACTTATTTCAGTAATTGCTATAAAGCATGATGCGTCAGTGCTTACACTTGATAAACATTTTAAAAGCATAGATGGACTAAAACTTACAATTCTGGGTCAAGATGGTATTCATCATAACCTCTAGGAGTCTGCCTGTAACTAATTTATAATTATGAAAAGATGTTCCTGGGTTGATCCCGAAAATAAAATGTACACTGAGTATCATGACAAAGAATGGGGGTGCCTGTTCATGATGACCAGAAACTTTTTGAAATGCTTATTCTGGAAGGAGTCCGGGCCGGACTTTCATGGGAGGCAGTTTCAAAGAAAAGACAAAATTATAGAAAAGCATTTGATAGTTTTGATCCTCAAAAAGTTGCTAGGTATGATGAAGCAAAGCAAGCAGAATTGCTGCAAAACGAAGGTATTATACGCAATCGGTTAAAGATAAGGTCAGCCATTCAAAATGCCGGGGTATTTTTAGAGATCCAGAAGGAATTTGGAAGCTTTGATACTTATATTTGGAATTTTATTGATAGTGATCCGATTCAAAATAAATTTAAATCGATATCAGGACTGCCTGCAAAAACTGAATTCTCTGATATCATCTCAAAGGACCTTAAGAAAAGAGGTATGAATTTTATTGGCCCAACTATCATCTATGCTTTTATGCAGGCTACTGGAATGGTAAATGATCACGAGATTTCTTGTTTTAGATATTTACAAGTATGAATAATAATTTTACAAGATCTGATAATTGGGGAGTTTTTTTAAATTTTTAAGTTAAAAAATAAGAGATAGTCTGTAATATATCAGGACAAAGTAATAGATTTTGATATTGAGTATAGAAATAGGAGGACTATGGCTATCCAGATAATGCCTCCTGATAAGATACTGGTAATATCGCCCCTGGGGGTTCCCGAAGACATCATAAGAAGAAGAGTCAGGTCAAAAGGTAATTGGATAGTAAAAAAATTGATCCAACTTAAGGATATTAAGATAAAAACTCCTGACAGGACTTTTACTGATGGCCAATTGTTCTTATTCCTTGGTAAAGACTGTCCCCTCTATATTTTTAAGAATGGCAGGAAGATACCAAAAGTATTTT
The DNA here is from genome assembly GCA_964427165.1 of uncultured Actinomycetota bacterium. Classification (GTDB taxonomy): domain Bacteria; phylum Actinomycetota; class Humimicrobiia; order Humimicrobiales; family Humimicrobiaceae; genus M55B120. The sequence goes on from CAYRTF010000203.1 coordinate 2,390, forward strand.
TTACTGAAAATAGATTTAATATGGAACTGCATGAAATTGATCATGGAAAAATGAGAAAAGCTATGGAGAAGTGGTACAGGAAAAAAGCTGATAGGGTCATAAGAGACAGGGTCGAAATTTATATACATAAAATCGGCAAGAGACCAAAAATTGTAAAAGTAAAAGAACAAAAGAGAAGGTGGGGGAGCTGTACCGTAAGAGGAGATCTATACTTTAATTGGAGGATCATTATGGCGCCACCAGCTATTATTGATTATGTTGTCGTCCACGAGATGAGCCATCTTGCAGTCCTTAATCACTCGAATATATTCTGGCAGAAAGTCGGGTCAGTTTTACCGGATTATAAAAAAAGGAGAAAATGGCTCAAGGACAATGGATTGAGATTAGATATATAAAGAAAAATTAGAAAGGCAGGGGCAGAAGTTGAAGAGTGAGTATATCGATATTATCGCAGGTGTATTAAAACTTAAGAAATGGCAGGTTGAAAATACTGTAAAACTTCTAGAAGAGGGAGCGACTGTGCCCTTTATCTCCAGATACCGCAAGGAAGCTACAGGAGAATGCGATGAGGTTGTTATTGCTGATATCAGGGATAATTCTGCAAGACTGATTGAGATCGACAGCAGGAGAGAAGCAATACTAAAGGAGATCGAGAAACAGGGTAAACTTACCATTGAGCTTAAAGAACAGATAGAAGGTGCTGTCACATTGACAGAGTTGGAAGACATATACCTCCCGTACAAACAAAAGAAAAAGACAAAAGGAACGGTAGCGAAGGAAAAAGGACTTGAGGATCTTGCAAAGATCATCTTCGACCAGGGAGATATTGACCCCGAGGAAGAAGCAAAGAAATTCATAAATGATAAAGTTATAACAATTGCCGGGGC
>CAYRTF010000204.1:0-1238 GCA_964427165.1 uncultured Actinomycetota bacterium
ATACCATCAAAGAAAGGATAAGGTATGGCTAAGGAAAAATTTGAAAGAACCAAGCCACATATAAACATTGGAACCATAGGCCACGTGGACCATGGGAAGACCACTCTTACATCAGCTATTACGATGTGCCTGCAGAGCACTGGCCAGAGCGAAGAGGTTCGTTCCTTTGATTCCATCGACAATGCCCCGGAAGAAAGGGAAAGAGGAATAACAATAGCAATAGCCCACGTGGAATATGAGACAGAAAAGCGCCACTATGCCCACGTAGACTGCCCGGGACATGCCGACTATGTAAAGAACATGATAACAGGAGCGGCCCAGATGGACGGCGCGATACTTGTAGTAAGCGCAGCAGACGGCCCTATGCCCCAGACAAGAGAGCATATACTCCTGGCACGACAGGTAGGAGTGCCCTATATAGTAGTATTTTTAAACAAGGTAGACATGGTGGATGATCCAGAGCTTATAGAGCTTGTGGAGATGGAAGTAAGGGATCTATTAAATGAATACGAATTTCCCGGAGACGATATCCCGATAATAAAAGGCTCAGCGCTAAAAGCTATGGAATGCAGCTGCACAGACAAAAAAGAGTGCCCGGACTGCAAGCAGATACTGGAGCTCATGGATGCAGTAGACTCCTATATACCTACACCCGAAAGAGATGTAGACAAACCATTCCTTATGCCCGTAGAGGATATATTCTCCATAACAGGAAGAGGGACAGTGGTAACAGGCAGGATCGAAAGAGGAATAATAAAGGTCCAGGAAAATGTTGAGATCATAGGTATAAGGCCTGAAAACACAAAGACAGTGGTAACAGGTGTCGAGATGTTCAGGAAGCTTCTTGATGAAGGCCAGGCAGGAGATAATGTGGGCCTTCTCTTAAGAGGAGTGGACAAAGATGGAGTCGAAAGAGGTCAGGTAATAGCAAAGCCAGGTTCGATAACACCTCATGCACACTTTAAGGCAAGAGTATATGTACTGTCCAAAGATGAAGGCGGACGTCATACCCCGTTCTTTAATGGCTACAGGCCCCAGTTTTATTTCAGGACAACAGATATCACAGGTTCCATAACACTTGAAGAAGGCGTAGAGATGGTAATGCCTGGTGATAATACAGATATGGAAATAAAGCTTATAGCACCTATCGCAATGGAAGAAGGACAGAGATTTGCCATACGTGAAGGCGGCAGGACAATAGGCGCCGGAAGTGTTATAAGCGTTATTGAGTAAGGTAA
>CAYRTF010000204.1:1338-3245 GCA_964427165.1 uncultured Actinomycetota bacterium
AAGGCGGCAGGACAATAGGCGCCGGAAGTGTTATAAGCGTTATTGAGTAAGGTAATTTAGATTTAGGTCATTTAGGAGGAAATAATTTGGCAGCGACTAAATTAGGTCAGAAAATTAGAATAAAATTAAAAGCATATGATCATGAAGTGATAGACAGGTCCGCTAAGAAGATAGTGGAGACTATAGAGAATTCAGGCGCAAAAGTTTCTGGCCCTGTTCCATTACCAAACAAAAAGAATGTCTATTGTGTTATAAGATCACCCCATGTGAACAAGGATTCAAGGGAACACTTTGAGATCAGGACCCACAAGAGACTGATAGACATAATAGAGCCGACACCGAAGACCGTAGATCTTCTTATGAGGCTCAGTCTTCCAGCTGGAGTGGATATTGAGATCAAATCCTAACTTCCCATTAATCTTGGGGGAAGTATGTTGACGTGGTTGGCCAAATAATATAAACTGGCAGCTTTGGGTTTGGTGTCAAAAAGTGAAAGTGGAGTAAAAATGGTAGATGCATTATATGGAAAAAAATTAGGTTGCACCCAGGTATTTAGGGATAATGGCAATGCAATATATGTAACAGCTATTGAAGCTGAGCCATGCGTAGTGGTACAAGTAAAAGACAAAGAAAAAGATGGGTATAATAGCCTCCAGGTAGGAATAGATTCCACTAAGGAAAAAAGGATCAACAAACCTACCCGCGGCATATATGCCAAGAATAATATCGATATTAAAAGATACCTGAGGGAAATAAGGGTAGAAGAATTTGACAAAGAGTATAAACCCGGTGACAGCATAGATGTCACCATATTTAAAGCAGGGGATAGTATAAAGATAACAGGGAATTCCAAAGGCAAGGGATTTGCAGGTGTTATAAAAAGGCATAATTTCCACAGGGGGAGGATGTCTCATGGTTCTCATGCACACAGGATCCCTGGTGCGGTGGGCATGTGTGCCACTCCTGCCAAGATACAAAAGGGCAAGAAGATGCCCGGAAGAATGGGCGGAAAGAGAGTAACCCTTCCAAAAACGGAGATAGTGGATATTATTGCAGAAGAAAACCTGATCCTGGTAAGGGGCAGTGTTCCAGGTCCCAGGGGCGGCATGGTATACCTGAAAAAGATTTAGAATATTTGTTTAGGAGAAAATGATGGCTAGCTTAAGTGTTGTTGACAAGCAGGGCAAGGAAAAAGAAAAGATAAAGATATCAGATGATCTGGTAAAACAGGGCGCAGGATCAGAAGTCATCTATCAGGATATTAGAAGATACCTGGCACAGCGAAGGTCCGGTACTCATAGTACAAAAGGAAGAAGCGAAGTAAGAGGCGGAGGCAGGAAGCCATGGCGTCAAAAAGGAACCGGCAATGCAAGAGCGGGTACGATAAGATCGCCTTTATGGAAAGGCGGAGGGGTTGTTTTTGGCCCGAAGCCCAGGGATTATTCATTTAAGCTGAATAAAAAAGTCATTAAAAAATCGAAAGCCATTGCGCTTTCTGAAAAATTTAAAGATAAAAAACTTTTTGTAGTAGATGATTTTGGATTTAAGGGACCAAACACAAAAGATGCTGCAAAGATACTTGATAACTTAAAGATCGCAGACGGTAAAGTCCTTATAGTGACAGAAAACCTTAATGACGATAGCTCAAAATCATTCAGGAACATATCCAATGTAGTGGTCGAGAGCGCAAGGGGACTTAATGCATATTATCTGATGCTTGCAGACTATGTTGTTTTTACAAAAAATTCGCTAAACGAGATGATGGAGAGGATGACTGATGATAAGTCCAAATCCTAGAGACATAATAATCGCTCCCGTAGTATCTGAGAAGAGCTACGCAGGAGTTCAAGATAAAAGATATTCTTTTTTTGTTGCCAATCTAGAACAGCAAACGCCCATGCTCTTGG
>CAYRTF010000205.1:0-3227 GCA_964427165.1 uncultured Actinomycetota bacterium
AATATATTGTAAAATATTACAATTTCTTTGTCAATTTTTATTTACTTCAGATACCATTAAGAAACTGCATACCTTTAATAAAAGAAATAATCAAAAAAACCATTACTCGCTTTATTTGATGATGCCCTGGGCCTGAAGGTCTATTCTATAATGTCTGATGTCTTAAATGGGTCTTATGCAGCTATGAACTATTTAATAAGTCTCGGATATAAGAAAATCGCCATAATAAATGGGAGTAAAGATTTTTCGATTATCAGCTGTGGCAGTATTCATCTTAGATCTGAATTATATCCTGAACTGACAACTATGAATCAATTTCCATACCACACTTGGTCAATTGCCGCAGAGAAGATAATAAATATAATTAACAGAAATAAGACAACTGAAAGACTGGTTTTAATTGAACCGGAAATAGTAATCAGAGAATCGTGCAGATCTTTACTATCAAGGTAATCAACTTACAGGATATTCAAACTCGGACCGCCGTGGGTACCTACCCAGTAAGTCATATCTCAGCTCTCCATATCAAAGAAATATCTCATTGCACCTATCTCATCAATGCTTGTGTCCAGCATCCGCCTCATGGCCATGTATGTGATACTGCCCCTGTCCATGGTGATGTGTGTGGCCCGATTCCCTTACCAGGCGTATCTTTAGCTCCTGCTGCACTTCTTTAAACTGCTTGACCATTCTTTTCTGGGTGGCCTCATCATACATGGTGGCAATAGTATTAAGATACTCAATGCCTCCCTCTACCAATGCAAGCATATGCTCTGCGGCTGGTCCGTCAAAAGCTCTACTGTCACCGCACTTAATATAGACCGGAGAGGTGTGGGCATTTCTTATGCGTTTCTTCAGGTTGAAATCAAAAGGAAATGGGCCATATTTAAGGGCCGGTCCGCCCCGGCAGCGTGCCGCTAGCCACCCGCTCCCATCTATCTTTATCTTATCTTTTACCTTAAGCAGGTTTTCTCCTTTTACTGATCTGGTGCTTAGTGCTACCCTGCCATTATATATGATCTCCAGTTTTTTTAAGGGGTGAAATGATCTGGCAATAGCCTCTACTTCCACAGTACCACCGCCTCTTCCCATCTGGATGGTGTCTCCGATATGTCTGCCGTCTACATAAAGGTCAAGCATAGGTCCTGTGGTAGAGATGGTCCTTCCTGCCCTGACAGCTTCTGTCCAGCTATCATAATTAAAGGGTCTGTCTTTATCAAGGAGAGCATATGTCCTCAGCCAGCCAAGGTCAGTATATGCGCCCATCTTATCAGTTCCCCCACATACAGCTACCCGGTAGCCACAGTTAAGATAGCGGTACCATTCCTGGATCGGAAAACCGTCACCTCTGTTGTCATTTACTTCCAATGCATCTACGAGTCCCTTTATAATCGGTACCGGATCCTCGGTATGCCCGCAGTATGGAAAGTGCGGCCTAATTACAAGTCCTCCTTTTCGTTTGTTTTCTAAAGCCCAGTCAGCTAGCATCATAAACTCAGGGTCCCCCACATAAGCTTCATTAGGCTGGCTTGAGCACATGGGATATACAGGAAGTCCTTTTGTCCCAAGCATGGACATATGTCCCAGCATATGGTTCCTGTTTTCTGTGCCCACATATACTATAGTATCATCTTCTACTACTCCGACTCTTCCAGTATAGTCTCCAACATTTGTAAATAACCGTCCCCACTGGGAGGCAAGAAGGTTTACTACATTTATCCCCTCTGCCTGGCCTTCGAGCCATGCAGTATGGGGACTTAAAAAGTGTACATGTGTATCAGCTGTCACCCATCCTTTCTCTCTTAGGTCAATCCATCTATCTATTTTAAGGTTTAACTCTTTATCACCTGGTTTTATATTTACTTTCTGCCGGATTGTCTCATACTCATAACCTTTGGATATCTCTATATAGACATCCCCTACGGGAAGATCAGTTGTAAAAGTTCCAGGTACATATGCAAAGTTTCTTCCACCTACGGTTACATCGGCACCGTAGTCTTCGAACCAGTTGGTGTTTACCTGCTGGTGGTGGCCATAAGGGGCAATATATTCTCCCTCTTTCCCTGAAAAATGGATGCGGACAGGCGTGGGTTTTTTTGAGGATGAGTCTATTACATTTACTGTGAGCCATTGCTTATCTTTTCCTAAAATATTTAAGCTGGTATCTCCCTGCCTGTCACTTCCCTTATGATAAGCCTGACCCAGAGAAAACTTGTATTGCTGGTTCTTGCCGTCTTTATTAAGTTCTACTGAAACATTGGCATCTTCTGAGCCCACAAGGTGAAGCACTTCCTCGCCTTTATTTATTTTTTCATCAGTGCCCGGACTTTTAAGCCAGCCGCTATCCCGCTTTCCCGGGGTCTTCTCAATTCTTGCCACTAGCCCGAGATCTACTTCCGCATTCTCTATTTTACTTATTTTTCCGCCGGTCTTAATATTGTAGGTACAGCGGGGTAAATGGCGTAAGGGGTGGCTCTTCCCCTGATAAAGTGTAAGTCCCAGGATGGTGATAGGCGATTCTTTTAACCCATTTATTTTAAGTGATAATATCTTCTTGTCCGGATGGGGATTTGGCATTGCATAGACAAGATAATCCCCTTTGCTCATAGAGCTGCCCGTCTGCATCCTTCCCCAATGCTTATTATCCGGAGCTACTACAGGATCAAATGCTTCATACATCTTGTAGGGGACCGCAATCCAGGCGGGCCCGGGGCTCTCACTGGGCGAAATTCCTATCTCAAAACGGGCTCTTATCATCTGTGTATGGGTTTTTCCATCACTATATTTTAATACATATTCTCCTACTAAAAGCCCTTCGTGGGGATCGCTTACCTTGATCTCTTTATCCATCTGTTCCCATTGGTGGAGAAAACATAGATAATCTGCCTTTTTTCCAAGGGATATGGGTTTTGATCCAATATCTGTGCTGGCAATTACCGCTTTCTTTGATGTATTCTCTCCAAGTTTAAAGGGGATGCCCCAGAATCTCTGCTTGCCGCCGGGGGCCTTGTTTATTTTATCTTTAAGACCTGTCCAGAATTTGTCCCTGACCTGTCCTTTTGGCCAGTTAAATTGTGGGCTTAAATCTATGCTGTACATCCTGGCCCCAAATTGTCTTTTGCTGTCCACCATTGATTTTTCCTTCCCTGGTAAATATTTATTTATAATCTATGTAACTATTCAGCCATAAACTAATCTCAATAATATTCTAACTTCCAGCAGAAATC
>CAYRTF010000206.1:0-1023 GCA_964427165.1 uncultured Actinomycetota bacterium
AATAAATTTTAAAAAAGAAATAATTGAAAGGCTCCTGCATCATTGCCATCTGCTTCTGTTCCTTTGACTAAGAAGCAGGATAAAGGGAAACGCTAATATTCAGGGTAATTTATTATCAGTAGGCCTTATCTATTTCAAGAGATTGTCATAGTCGTTATGAGAACCAATCCAAAACCATAATATTTGATTACTCTGTTGTATTCCGATAGCATGATAGTCTTTGGTTATTCGTATAGAGAAAATTGGCCGGGAAGAATGTATCTGTTTGAAGTGAAGACCTGGATAATATGGATTCTTTTTAAATTGTCTGTATGCCTTTTTTGCTTCTTTTCTTATGTGTTTTGGCAGTTTTCTATAACATTTTCAAAAACGGTCACTGGTTGCCGATATCATAATTTTTCTATATCCATTGGTTTTATCTTGCCATCTTTATGCTCTGCAAGAGCCTCTTTAGCAAGCCTATCAAGCATATCTTCAGATCCCGCAAAAGTTTTTTCCCATCTATCTTCTGATTTCAATTCTTCTATAACCCACTTTGCCAAAGCGTTCTGTTCTACCTCTGGTAATCTGGATGCTTCTTTAAATGCTTTTTCTAAAAGTTTTGTCATAGTTTCCCTTTCCTATATTATCTGTTACATATTTTAGCATAGCAGTCTTTAATATATAAGAACTTGCTGGTGTTTCCCATCTGGGATCAAGGATGCCTGATCCTTAAAAGCTCCTCATGCCTGCTCTGTCTAGTCATATCCCAGCTTTTCAGATATTTTCTTTCATATTTTGAAATATTTTTACTATTTACCAAATAATTCAAACCTGGTAAACAAGCTTGCTAAAAGCTTTTTTGATCCCGTCAACTTCTTCAGGTAATAATAAAATATCACCAGCTTTTGCATTCATGACTGCCTGCTCTTCATTCCTTGCACCGACTAGAGCAACCAGGTTCTCCTGGGAAATGACAAAAGCGGTGGCTAACTGTGCAAGAGTGATATCATATTTTTTGGCGATAGGTTTTAAGTATTTTTC
>CAYRTF010000206.1:1033-1684 GCA_964427165.1 uncultured Actinomycetota bacterium
TTTAGCAAACATTGGGAATCTTTTATGATTATTTCTAATATCGTCACCTTTAAATACTGTATCCGGACCCATCTTTCCCGTAAGCATCCCTTTTGCCAGAGTGCAATAGGTTAAAACTGTTATATTATTTTCTCTTGCCCATGGGATACTCTTCTCTTCAAGATCCCTTTGCAGTATATTGTATTCATCCTGAATGCTGTCAATCTGGCCAGCTTTTCTGTATTTTGATAATATGTCAACTTTTTGATTACAAATACCAATTGCCCTTATTTTACCTTCCTTTTTTAAGTCCAGCAGTGCCTCCATTGTATCTTCTACTGGTGTAGTGGGATCTGGCTGATGAGGCTGATAAAGATCTATATAATCTGTACCCAGTCTTTTTAAGCTGTCCTCTACTTCTTTTTTTATCATCTCCGGACCTAAATAACTATATATTGGATCCCCGGGTGCGTAGTCCATCATATATTTACCCTTATCTGTCCCCCAGACCACACCACATTTTGTTGCAAGTATTACTTTATCCCTCTGACCTTTTATTGCCTTTCCTACAATATTTTCAGATCTTCCCTTGCCATAGATCGGTGCGGTATCTATTAGATTTACACCTTGATCAATAGAAGCCTTAATAGCTTTTATTGATTGGCTATCATC
>CAYRTF010000206.1:1694-3225 GCA_964427165.1 uncultured Actinomycetota bacterium
CTCCAAGACCTACTACTGATATCTTTATTGATGTTGACCCCAGATTAATATACCTCATTTTGCCTCCCTGATTGTTTGACTTTTATTTAAGCTTAAATCATTCCTTGAGAAATTAAAAATAATCCCTGAACCTAAATTAATAACTTGAAAATTAAGCAGGGAATTATCTTGAAGATGACTCCAATTAGTTCTCCTTACTCAATTCTTATAATCTCGCCCTATATCCTTTTACCCAATCACAGACTTCTTTAATTGTTTCAGGCCTGCATGCTGGAGGCATGACCCCTGCAGAAGTAATAACTACGCCTCTATGTGATGAAAGTTTTTCAAGTTCTTCTTCTATAGTCTCTATTATTTTATGAGCTGGTTTTGTCCACAAAGTTGCGCTTGTTCCACCTATGAGACACTTATCCGGACATGCTTTCCTTCCATCTATTAGATCTGTATCTCCTACTGGAGGTGAAGTAAAAGCTTCAAAGGCTCTGGCATTTGTTTTATTTAGATCAGGCAGTAGATTTTTTAAAAGACCGCACATATGCAGAATATAATAATGGGGGTATTTACTTAACTGGAGTGACCACATGATATAGTATCATTTTTAAAGGTGAACAAACTATATATAGTATGAACCGAAGTCAAGTAAATACCCCACATATAATAATTATCCGAACCTTCTATAATATCTCCGTACTCACATATATGTTTAAGATTATACTTTCTATATTGATCTGGAGATACCAGCGTAGTAGAAGTATTTTCAAGCAGATATATAAATTCTCCTGGATTGTGCTCAGAGATCATTTCTATCTTTTTAAGTAATACTTTATGCATGGAATCAAGTAGTTCTGCTACTATTTCTTCAGAATCAAAAAGCATCATGTGCGAGTCAACCATGCTTGCAAGCATCTGTATAAAATACATCAACGGGGAAACTCCTGCTACTTCCGCAAATACTGCATCCTCACCTATTTTATTTACATAATCTTTTATTTCACCCAGTTTTTCTTTATCCAATTTAACTGTAGTATTTTCATAGACTTCAGTTAATATCTTGATGTCTTCTTCACTCTTTATCGGATGTTCAGTAGGGTGCCAGGATTGGGATGGCCCATCAAAATTTTCAACCATCAAAGCCCTCCCTGATTTTGTGATAAATTCTGTTTTACGTGTAGAGCCTTTAACACTTATGTTTACACTGCCATCTCTTACTTCCTCTTTAATAAATGAAGGCAGCCAAATATGCTGGTCGCTTCCCACCCATTTATGCATATCATAAAGATCTGAGCTTTTAAAGAAACTACTATATTTATTGATATAGGCATCATCAAATTTGGGCCAGAAGGGTAGTCTGTCAATTGGTTTAAAATTGACAGCAGCAAGCCATCTGCCCTTTGGTGTGATTTCCATATTTATTTCCCTATATATAAGTTAATATTTTTTATAGTAATTATTGCTATAGAATATTATCTAAATGAAGCTAAGCAGAAAGATAAAAAAAGTAATATTGGAATTGGTGAGAGCAATCATCTAT
>CAYRTF010000207.1:0-3212 GCA_964427165.1 uncultured Actinomycetota bacterium
GTACTAGTCTTTATTATATTTAAACACATTCTCTTTAGTAAAATCAGGAATAAACTCGTCTTTTCCAGGCTCTAAACTGCTATGATCCTGGATCCATCCGCGATCAAGTCCAAGTTTTTTGGCATATTCAACGACCTCCAGATATTCTCCGGCGCTTATTCTTCTGGATAGTTCAGGATATCTGTCTGCTCTGTAAACAGGATGATACTGGGCCATTATGCTCAGATAAACACTACCGGACAACCTATCCTTTATGAAATCAAGGGTATCTTTTATTCCACCGATATTTTCAGGAAGCACCACCATTCTTATGAGGAGACCTTTTTGGGCTATTCCGTTTTTATCGATTTCAAGATCACCAGCCTGGCGGTACATCTCGAGTATGCTATTCCTGTTAAACTTTACATAATCTTTTATTCCTGAGTACTTCTCTGCCATAGAACTATCACTGTATCTGATATCCGGCATGTAGATATCGATTATTCCTTCAAGCATCTTTATGATACCAGGATGGTCATAACCTCCGGTATTATAGACAAATGGCAGATCCAGGCCCGATTTTTTTGCAATTGAAAAGGACTCGACTATCTGGGGGACCCATATGGTAGGAGAGACAAGGTTTATATTATGCACCCCTTTCCCCTGAAGCTCCATAATATTATTTGTGAGTTTTCCAATAGATATTTCAGCACCCCCGGATTCCTGGCTTATCTGGTAGTTCTGGCAGTAAACACATCTCATATTACAATTAGAAAAGAAAATAGTTCCAGAACCCCTGCTTCCCGATATCGGCGGTTCTTCTCCGTGATGGACCATTGACGTAGATACTGCCGGTTTTAAACCGGAATGGCAAAAACCGTCTGCCCCCGAGCACCTATCGACTCCACATTTATGCGGACAAAGTGAGCAGTTTTTTAATAGTTTATTTAATTTTTTTACCTTATCTTCAAGCTCCATAATCTAAGTGAAATGTTACGGCTGCTACAGCCTTAAATCAAGTAAAAGTTCATGTTAGTTGAATAAAGTGTTATAATTACTTTATATATTATTCAAAATCTTTACTTGCAGGAATTTATTGTTAAAAGTTTAATTATTTAAATAAGAAAAAAGTTTTTTATATTACTTGCATTAGTTATGAATAAAAAGATCAAATTACTTATCCTTGAAAAATCGAAAAAAGAAATAAAGCCGATTTTAAAAGAGCTAAAAAGTTATGGCTATAATCCTGAATACAAACTTCCTGATACATTCGAAGAGTTTTCCAGGAGTGTCAAAAAGGGTTCCTGGGATGCAATAATAGCCAGCAAGGAGCTTAAAAGCATAAAAGCCGCAGATGCACTCAAGTTTTTAAAGGGTAAAAACCTGGATATCCCATTTATTATTATATCCGGAAGATCCAACGGGGAATCATTGGTGCCTCTTATCAAATCCGGTGCAAATGACTGTGTCCGTAAAGATGATATATTCATGCTGCCGCAAGTGCTGAAGAATGAAATTGAAAATGCCAGGTTAAGAAAAAAACATAAAAAAGCCCTTGGAAAATTGAAAGAAAGCGAGAGGCGATTCAGGATCCTGGCAGAAAGCGCTTCTGATATAATCTATATCTATAAATTCAGCCCAAAAAAAGGATATGAGTTTGTAAGTCCTTCGGTGGAGAGCAAACTCGGGTATCCTGTAGGTGATTTCTATAATGATCCAAAATTCGGATGCAAGATAATATATGAGGATGACCTCAAAATAATAGATCAAATAGAAGCAGGAAAGTTTGAATTCGGAAGTCCTGTGGAGTTTAGATGCATTGATACTGAGGGCCGTATCATCTGGTTTGAGGAAGTGGTGACCCCTTTCTATAATAAACGGGGGGACCTGATGGCAATAGAGGGAATAATGAGGGACATCACCGGAAGAAAAGAAGCCGAGGAACAGCTTGCATACCTGTCCTTCCATGATAGTCTAACCAAACTCTATAATAGGGCATATTTTGAAGAAGAACTCAAGAGACTTGATACGAAAAGACAGCTTCCGTTAAGCGTTATAATCGCAGATGTAAACGGTCTTAAACTGATAAATGATGCCTTTGGGCATAAAGAAGGAGACAGGCTGCTCAGGAGCTGTGGGAGGGTCCTAAAAAAATGCTGCAGATCAGAGGATATGGTTGCCAGGTGGGGAGGAGACGAGTTTTCAATGCTGCTCCCAAAGACCGATGAGGAGGATGCCATGGTGGTCCTGAACAGGATAAATAGGACCTGCCTTAAGACCAGCGGGAACAAGATACCTCTCTCAATATCGCTTGGTACCGCGACAAAGACATCCCGGGACGAGGATTTTCAGAGCACGATAAAAAAGGCTGAAGACAGTATGTACCATCATAAACTGATGGAAACTAAAAGTATCATATCCTCAATTATTAGTTCACTCGAGCAGACACTCTTTGAAAAAAGCATCAGAACAGAGAAGCATTCCAGGGACCTGAAGGAATTGACGATGAAGATAGGAAAGGCTATCGGTCTTCCAAAAGAAAAAATAGATGATCTGAGAGTTCTTACCACTCTGCATGATATTGGAAAGGTAGCGATCCTTGATAATATACTTAATAAAAAAGAAAGCCTTACCAAAAGGGAATGGGAGATAATAAAAAGACACCCTGAGATAGGTTACCGTATTGCAATGTCATCCAATCAGCTTTCAAGCATTGCAGAGTATATACTGACTGTTCACGAGCATTGGGACGGCAGCGGATATCCCCAGGGGATAAATGGTGAAAAGATACCTTTGCTTTCAAGGATAATCGCTCTGGTGGATGCATATGTGGTGATGAGGGAAAGTAGACCGTACAGAAGGGCCAGATCCAGAAAAGATGCTATCGAGGAGATAAAAAGGTGTAGTGGAACCCAGTTTGACCCGAAACTTGTGGATATTTTCCTTAAAATAACAGAAAAAAATTTACAACCTGCCAGGTGATATCTTAATGGTAATAGATCCCATAAATCAAATTCTTGAAGATCATGTAAATCAATTGATTGGCAGACTTAGAAAAATCGATATTGTCATAGGCATTCCCAGCTACAATAATTCCCAGACTATAAAAGGCGTAATAACGAATTATGCCCTGGGGCTTAAAAAATATTATCCCGGCTGCAAATCACTTATTGTAAATTCGGATGGAGGCTCAGGAGACGGTACGGTTGAAATAGTGGATAAATGCCATACAC
>CAYRTF010000208.1:0-3179 GCA_964427165.1 uncultured Actinomycetota bacterium
GGTATACACCTTGCCATGGAATTGTATCCTGAACTTACTACTATGGATCAATTCCCTTACCAGATCGGGTCTATTGCAGCTGAAAAGATCATAAACATTATAAAGCATAATAAGATTTCCGAGAGGTTGGTACTTATAGAGCCTGAGCTGGTAGAGAGAAAATCCTGCAAAACTATCTCTTAATTATCTCTTATATTTTATAATATAATGACCGCAGGATATTATTTTTAATATTATAAGTTTTAATTTATGAAAACCACTTTGCCGGCATGATTTACATCAGCTGCTCTTTCAAATGCTTCCCTGGCTTCGCTAAATTTATATTTATCTGTAACAATACTCTCAAATGATATTTTCTTATCTACCATAAATTCCAATAATTCATAATAATCCGGAAGGGTAAAAACCCAGGAACCCTGCAATGTGATCTGTTTTTCAATTAGCTCGCTTATACTCATATCATCGCTATATTTATATTTTCTCTTTCCTTTGCCTATCGAGACTATATGGGTGCCTTTGCTGGCAATATTAAAAGCATCAGCAAGTCCGCCAGGATGACCGCTTGTATCGAATATCCTGGCAGGTTGCTTGCCTCCCATCTCCTGCTTAACCTGTTCAGCTATTTCCATATCTTTTCTTCTAATAATTGCATTTATCCCCTGTTTTTTTGCAAAATCCACTCTTATTTCACTTAAATCAAGTGCAATAACGTCCCATCCTTTATAACTGGCTATTACTGAAGCAACAAGCCCTATAGGGCCAAGGCCTATTATCGCAATATATCCATTGGTTGCAAAACTGTCCAGTTTTTTTAATGACGCATATGCAGTTCCGGCAGAGCAGGCAAGAAATGTTGCATCCTCAAAAGGTAATTCTTCAGGGAATGGGCAGCAGTTTTTTTCTTCCGCCAGTAAATATTCACTCATAGCACCATGGATATTTAATCCATAGGCTTTCATGTTCTCACACCACCCATAGCTGCCTTCATGACAATATTTACAATTATTACAGCCGATAAAATGATAAACACAGACACGGTCTCCAACTTTTATATTACTGACGCAAGGACCAATTTTTGTAACAATTCCGCCAGCCTCATGCCCCAGGATAAGGTTCTGGCGCTCACCTATTTCATCCCAGGTCATCCTGTAGGTATTTAAGTCACTTCCGCATATTCCTGAACATTTTACATCAATAAGAACCTGGCCTTTGCCTGGTTCAGGAAATTCAAAATCCCTTATTTCAATCCTGCTGCTGCCAATGGGTACAATTCCTTTCATATATTAACTCCAATTCATATTCATAATAGAATCCAGGCATTAAAAACCTGATGTGTTGATAAGATTTTAAAAAGGATCAATTCCTGTAATTTGCTTTAAATTTATAGGACTATTTTAAGCCATCAATACTTTAATCCAGTAGACCCTATGCCCTCTACAAACCATTTCTGGGCAAATATGTATACCAGAAGAAGCGGTATCATGGACAGGAAAGTACTTGCCAGTATTATTCCCATAGAAACCGAATTTATGGGTGCTGTAAGTAGTGATAGCGCCAGGGTCAATACCCTCATATCCTTTGTATTAAGAACTGTTAATACCCATATATAATTGTTCCATGCATTAAGGGCAGTTATGGCAGCAATAGCCGAAATGGCTGGCTTTGCCAGTGGCAGGTATATCCTGAAAAATGTCCCGGGCACGCTTGAACCGTCAATAGTGGCAGCATTATAAATATCATCGGGTATGGTGCTAAAATAATTCCTGAAGAAATATGTGCCAAGTACGGTATTTCCAAAAAACGGAACTATTATTCCCTGATATGTATTTATCCAGCCCAGTTTTGCCACAATAACAAACCTGGGAATAAGCCCTATCTGCCAGGGTACTAGAATCGATACTATAAAAATAAAGAATATTATTTTTTTCCCGGGGATCCTTAGCCTGGCAAATGCAAAGCCAGCAGCCAGGCTTAACACTATTACCCCAAATGTCACACTAAAGGTAAAAAATATGCTATTAGCGAAAGTCCTCCAGCCCAGATAATGAAGAGCCTCGATATAATTTGACAGGATCAGTGGCCTGGGAATAAAGTCCGGTGGAAACTGGTATATCTGGGAATCCTTCATAAGCGAACCTATTATCATCCAGACAAATGGAAAACCCATAACAACTACGCCGGCAGTTAGCGTTATATATACAAATGTCCTTGATAGTACTTTATTGATCTTACCTATTTTAATCTACCTTCTTTCATTTATACTAATCTTCCCTCTGGAACTGCAGCTGTATAACCGTAAATATTGCAATTACGATAAAGAAAATAAAGGAAATCGCAGAAGAATACCCGATCTTTAATTTATCAAAACCCTGCTCAAACATATAGTAAACATAGATGCTTGTCTTATACAGGGGCCCTCCCTGAGTGAGTACACGGACCACATCAAAGCCATTATAAAAGGAGGTGACCACGGTTAATATAGTAACCAGCACTATAGTCGGCTTTATTGCAGGTATGGTTATATATTTGAATAGTCCCAGTTCCCTGCATCCATCAATCCTTGCAGCTTCATACAGGTGGTCGGGTACATTCCTTACAGCAGCCAGAAACAGGATTATATTAAAGGCTATATTTTTCCAGATCATTATTACTGATACCGCCAGAAGCGCGAATCTGGGATTCTGAAGCCAGTCTATATTTTCATCCAGAAAGAACCTTAGCATTGAATTCAACAATCCGAAATTGGCGCTATAGACATACCTCCATACCAGGGAAATTGCTACTGTAGAGGCCACCAGAGGAAGAAAATAGATCGACTGGAAAAAACTCCTGAACCTTACTATCTTTGTCAGCAGAATGGCAAAGATAAGCGATATGATAACCGATGCCGGGATGACTTCAAGGGTATAAAGAACAGTGCTTATAGCCACCTGACCCATTTTAGGATCACCGGTAAATATCTTCACGAAATTATCAAAACCAATAAACCTCATAGGTCTTATTACATCCCACCTGTAAAAGCTCAGAACAAAACCCATGATTATCGGTACCAGCATAAATATTGTGAAGAATATGAGGCCGGGTGCTGAAAAAGCGATACCCCAGAACAGCTCTTCATTTTTCTGGCTTAGATTAAATCTTTTTTTTATAAATCTTCTCATTATCCATCTATTAGTTTT
>CAYRTF010000209.1:0-3164 GCA_964427165.1 uncultured Actinomycetota bacterium
TGTACAATATAACCAAGACCTGTAGGATGGAGTATAACTGTATCAAATATAAAGTCTCCCTCTAATTCATCTAAACTATATCCCTCAAACACTAACTCCTCCTCGTCTCCATCTTCTTCTATGATTTCTTCCTCACATCCCCAGGTAAGAGTCAGTGAGTCAGTGGCTGTACCTTCTGAATTGGTAGCGGTGGCAGTCAGGGTATAGGTATCACCAGGATTATTTAAATTAATCTGGACCTTTTTAGAGCCCCAGGCACCTCCGCTATCATCTTTGCTAAAGCTAACCGTAGGATTAGGACTGCCGGTAACAATAGCTTCTATTCTATAGTAACATACTCCATCTACGGTAGAATATGTGGGACCAGAGTATATCTGAATATTGATAGTGGGAGTCTCAAGTTCTTCTGCTTCAGTAACTTTCTCCTCCTCTTCTTCAGTAGCTTCCTCTTCAGCAATTTCCTCCTCTACTACTTCTTCTTCCATTTCCTCTTCGGTAGCTTTTTCTTCTACTTCTTCAGGCACAGCTTCTTCTTCAGTCTCCTCCTGGAGAGTCTCTTCTGCTTGTGTAGCCTGACATTGGTT
Source organism: uncultured Actinomycetota bacterium (assembly GCA_964427165.1). Classification (GTDB taxonomy): domain Bacteria; phylum Actinomycetota; class Humimicrobiia; order Humimicrobiales; family Humimicrobiaceae; genus M55B120. The sequence continues at coordinate 585 of CAYRTF010000209.1, forward strand.
ACATATAGCTGCTGTGATAAAAAGAAGGAGGGAGGTTATAATAGCTAGAAATAAATATAGTTTGTTTTTTTTCATAATAACCTCTTAAGTCTGAAATTAATAAGTACATATATTTAAGGTGACTTCTAAAAATTATTATATATCTTTTATTACAAATTGGTAGTTATTGAAATTTACATTAGAGAGGGAAAGATGGCTGGGGAGAGAGGATTCGAACCCCCACTCTACGGACCAGAACCGCATGTCCTGCCATTAGACGACTCCCCAGCGGATAAGCTAATATGCTATCAAAAAATGAAAAAAGTGGCAAAGAATATTATTGCATATGAGTACCATATATGAAAACCGATTAGAAGATATTGCAGATATTTTTCAAAAAAGAAGATCTGGATTATTCAGTCTTCCTTATATAGAAAGTAAAAACCCCGTCTTCTTCTTCGACCCTTAACAGTTCATTTCCAGTGGTCCTTGACCATCCCTGCATATCTGGTTTTGAACCAGGGTCATCAGCTATCATCTTGAGGACCTGGCCATTTTTCATTAAGTTTATTTTTTTTCTTGTTTCAAATATCGGGACAGGACAATAAAGTCCCACGCAATCCAGTACCTCATCAGGTTTTATTTCCTTGTTTTTATCTTTATCATCCATAATTTTTTTACATCGGTCAGATGCAGGCTCAAAATAGTATTCAATTGAGCCAGGATCTATTAGTAATAATTATAATTTTGCTCCGCAATTGGGACATTCTTTTATGTGGTTTGAGACAGGATAACCGCAGGCTTTGCAAAGAGTGATCTTTACTTTGCAGAAAGCACATTCCTCAGAATCCTTATCCTTTATTTCAGTATCACAATAGGGGCACTTACATGGTTTTTTTGTTTTCTCTGCCATAATCACTCCCTGTGGATCATTTATCTTGTTTCTTTTTATAATCTTCTATTGCAGCATGAAGGGCGTCTGCTCCAAGATTGGAACAATGCAATTTGTTCTTAGGTAGACCCCCAAGCTTTACTGCAACGTCCTTATTTGTTATCTTCAAAGCTTCGTCAAGTGTTTTGCCTTTGGCCATCTCGCTTACCATGCTTGATACAGCTATTGCCGCCCCGCAGCCAAAAGTTTTAAATTTAATATCTTCGAGAATATTATCTTTTACTTTTATATAAAAGGTCATCATGTCACCGCATGTAGGATTTCCTATTTCGCCCATTCCGTCTGCATTCTTTATCTCTCCTACATTCCTGGGTGCAGTAAAATGATCCATTACCTCTTTGCTATAAGCCGCCATTAGAACCTCTTTTCAAATTATAGTAACCTGACCCATCCAGTCCGGAATTTTAATATATTATTTTTAATATTTTCTTTCAAGCTATTTTTTCATTTATACAGTGATAAAGTCAGCCTGATAGGCTACTCCTTAAACAGGGGCGACATTTTCCTCAAGCGTTCGATAATAGGCGGAAGAACACGGATGGTCCTGTCAACCTCATCCTCTGTATTATATTTTCCCAGGGAGAAGGAAATAGATCCCTGTGCCATAGTAGCGGATAGGCCCATCTCTACCAGCACATAGGAGCTCTTTAATGCCTGGGATGCGCAGGATGAACCGCTGGCGGCAAATATTCCTTCCATGTTAAGCATCAGTAGTATGGATTCACCTTCAATAAATTCAAAACTTATATGTGCGCTTCCCGGTATTCTCCTGTTGGGGTGTCCGTTTAATTTAACTTTATCTATATTCTTTATTATTCCTTCTACGAGCCTGTCCCTGATGGAGGAGATATGCTTTGCATTACTGCCCGACTCATCTTTTGCGAGTGCACATGCTCTTCCAAAACCGACTATTGCAGGAATATTTTCAGTACCTGCCCTGCGGCCCCTTTCCTGTATTCCTCCCAGAAGCAAAGGCTTCAGCCTGACTCCTTTTTTTAGATAAAGAGCCGCTGCGCCTTTTGGTCCATACATCTGTTGAGAGGAAAAACTATATGAATCCACACCAAGCTCAGCCACATCCACGGGTATGATCCCTGCGGTCGCTACGCCGTCACTGTGAAAAAGTATTTCATTTTGCTTTGCTATTTCTGATATTTTCTTTATGTCCTGTATGGTGCCGACCTCATTATTTGCATGCATTATCGAGATCAGTACAGTATCATCTGTTACAGCCTTTCTTACCCGTTCCGGATCGATTGATCCATCGCTGTCCACCCCAATATGTGTTATCTCCCAGCCTTCCTTCTTCATATCTTTAAGCGGATTGATTATTGACTGGTGCTCGATAACCGATGTTATTATATGCCTGCCTTTTTTCCTTGAGGCCCTTGCAAGTCCCCACAGGGCAAGATTGTTTGATTCTGTACCGCACGATGTAAAGTATATCTCTTCATCACCGGCACCGATCAGTGAAGCTGCCTGGCTCCGGGCATTATCCAGGGCTCCATGAGCCGCATCGCCAAAGTCATGCAGGCTGGACGGATTGCCGTAGTGCTCACTGAAATAGGGTATCATATCTTCAAGGACCCTGGGATCCACTTTTGTTGTTGAAGCATTATCAAAAAATATTTTATTATCTGCCATAATAT
>CAYRTF010000210.1:0-3098 GCA_964427165.1 uncultured Actinomycetota bacterium
AGAGGATGCCGTTAAAAAGAAGATAAAGGCATCGGCTATCCCGGGTATAATCCTTCCGGTACTTTTTTCCGGATATCTGGGATACCAGATCTATTTAAGTACCCGCCCCTGTTTCATGGGAGCGGATAGCGGGTCCGATATTTCCATAGTCAGTCCTGACCGGATATCAGAGCTACTTTTTTCAGAATACCTCCCGGCGGCCCTTATACTCATAGCTGCGCTAGCAGCAATTACCATATGGTTTACTGTAATGCTGGATTTTAGAAAAGACAGACAAAGGGAAAGCAGAAGATGAGTGTCCAGATAATATTTTATATAAGCACAATATTGTTTCTACTTGGAGTGGTGGGCCTATTTGTATCAAAAGATCCAGTTTCAGTCTTTGCGGCATACCAGTTAATAATAGTTGCAGCAATAATCAATTACTTAAGTTTTTTCGTTTACAGGGGGCCTGCGGATATCTGGGGTAAGATATTTTTAATAATGGGGTCCATTACTTTATACCTTTTGATCTTTGCTGTGTTTTTTTACATATATTTAAATACCGGGATCATAGAAAGAAAAAAGATTATAAGGGATTATAGATTATTCATACCGAAAAAGAGTGACTGGTGGGGAGAAGATAATATATAGAGATGGAGATATTATTGGAAAATTTATTAAAAATAGGACCTTTCCAGGGAATGGCTTTGCTGGCACTTGCAGTGATCATTACGCTTTTTACCAGTTTTTCCGAGAGTAAATCTGTAAAGATATTTGCTATTATCTTAAACACACTCTCTTATGCAGGGTCCCTGTACCTATATATTAATAGCTATCTAAGGACAGGTCCTTTTAAAGATTTCGGGGTGGCAGTAGAACTCAGGAGTTTGATCTTTCTGGGCATAATTATTTTCTGTGCGCTCAATGTGCTCTTTTATATATCCTTTTACAGGTTTTATGAGAGTAGCTTTACCAGGATCATTATCATACTGACATTTACTTTGATCTCGGCATCATTTCTGGTAATTGCGTCAAATTTCATTATTGTATTTGTAAGTCTTGTAATAACTGTATTTAATATCTTTGCAGTCATCTCTTCAGCTGGTCGGGGAAGTAATGAATCCGCGGGTGCCATAGGAAAATTTGGGATAAGGATAATTGCTGCTCCCGTACTATTCTTCCTTGGTTTTTCGGTATTATATGGATCCGGGGAAATAAAGGGTTTTTTAGAGGTACAGGGACTGGAAAATACTGTAGATCCGTTTATTCTTATCGGTACCATCATCTTTGCCTGCGGGTTGTTTTTATTTACTTTTCTATATCCATTCCAGGGTCCATACTTAAGGCTTGCAAGAAGGATAAACGGGGAAACACTGCCGGTACTGTGGTTTCTATATATACCTCTGGGTATCATAATGTTTGTAAAGTTTGATGTATTTTTTGATATCTTCTTGAAGCAGGCAAGTATAAATACCACAGCTATTGTAGCTGCTATTTTATTACTGAGCCTTTTTGGGGCAAATATAGGAGCAGTAAGGACGACAAGCCTTAAAAGGATCATATCGATGCTTGTACTGTTTAGTATCGGAAATATTATATTCGGTAAAGTGATGGGACCTGCGGGGCCAGTGTCCGGAGCCGGCATGGTTGGTGCAGATGCCTGTGGTCTTGCGATCATGATAATAGGATTTATGCCAATATGCCTATTGATGATCTTTATAGAAAAGGGTGCAGGGAGTGACTCAATTCTAAATCTTAGAGGTTTTGTGTACAGGAAAACATACATTTCTATATGCATCATTCTGGTACTGCTTTGGTGGATTGCTGCCAGCATCTACATTTCACCCCTGTCAGCCTTATTTAAGGGGGGCAGTTTTAATTATCCAGGGACGGCACAAACAATAATACTTGGATCATATCTTGCAGCATGGTTATTTACCGCTTTTAATATATCCAGGATCACTTTTGCGCTTTTTAGCAGAAAAGCTGATGAGGGAGCATCAAGTGATCCGGCTCTCCCAAAAGTATTCTACATTTATTTTTCCATATTTACACTGGCAGCGATTTCTACAATTGTATTGGCCTGGCAGGGTCTGCTATGGTTCAGGGCTTCCTGATCCTGGGCGAACGGCAGAGGTGGTTTACTTAGTACATACCTTAAAAATCCAGAGGATATAGCACCAGTTTTAACAGATGTCGAATATAATCCAATAGGACCATATCTGTAATCTTAACTATAAAATACAATCCAATGTTTTTAGTCTGCCGTTAAACCACCAGACTTCAGTCTGGTGATGAATAAGAAAGGTAAATGTACAAAAAGACCATGTTCACATTATTATAGTGATACCACCGAGAGTTTCAGTTGCCAGTGTAATAAAATATATGAAATCACAAAGCGGTAGAAAACTCAAAGAAAGGTTTAAGTTCATGAAAAGAGCGATGTATGGAAGGGGAGGAATATGGTCAAGAGACTACTGTGTATCTACAATAGGACTTAATGAAAAAGCGATCATGGATTATGTAGAATATCAATACAGGGAAGATACAGGGTAATTGAAACTCGAGCTGGGGAGATAATATAAGAAGCCCCCAACTTCAGTTGGGGGTAATTCACTTGGCACAAAGGACGATCAGGTGCCCTAATTGTTCAGTGAACATTATTCCTCTTATTGGTTTAAAGTCAAAATATTTTTATATCATGGCATGCTTTCTGTTATAATTATTAGTGCTATTTAAAAGTAATTGGAGTATATGTAGTCCTTGCTGAACTTAATTTGTTACTCTTGATCGAGAAGAAGTGGAAGAAGACAGAAGACGATTTAATATAAAACATTTCCTTATAATAATCCTTGTGCTTGTGATCGCACTTGCTATGGTCATAAGCATAAGAGGCTTTACCTTTAAAAAGAAATATGAACCATCTGCATATCTGGCCTCTAGTCTCCCAAGGTTCAGGCTTATAGATATGAATAGTCTAGGAATAACAAGTGATGCGGACAATGACGGGATAAACGACCAGGAAGATATAATGTTAGGGGCAAAAAGCCAGCTTGTGCCTCCTGCAAAAAACATATTCACTTTAGAGGAAGAGGAGCTTAATTATTATGCGGGAG
>CAYRTF010000211.1:0-3092 GCA_964427165.1 uncultured Actinomycetota bacterium
AGATAATAAAGTATAATCTTCATAAAAATGGCTATGATGTAAAAGGTTTTGGTGATGGAAAAAGCTTTTTGGATTATTTTAAAACCAGGAGACCCGATCTCGTAATACTTGACCTGATGCTTCCCGATATTGACGGTTTTGACATTTGCAAGGATATAAAAGAGAAGACAGGTGTACCTGTTATAATCCTCAGTGCTAAAAGCGAGGAGTTTGACAAAGTGCTTGGCCTGGAGCTCGGGGCTGATGATTATATGGTAAAACCTTTTGGAATAAGAGAGCTTATCGCAAGGGTAAAAAATATTTTAAAACGTGCAAATAATGATAATTCAAGTAAAACCAGGCCAATAAGCAATGAATATTTTTTTGGAAAAATAAAATTGGTTATTGATGACCAGAGGCATGAGCTATTGCTTGATAGGGAATCTATAAAATTAAATCCAAAAGAATTCAAAGTCATGGCCATGCTCATAAAGAATATAGATGAGCTGGTCCCCAGGATGGATCTTATTAAGAACATCTGGGGTGAAGACTATTATGGCGATACAAGGACATTGGATGTTCATGTAAGAAGGATAAGGGAAAAGATGTCTTATAAAGATTTTGGAAAGAGATATATTAAGACTATCCATGGATATGGATATAAACTTTCTGGAGAATTTTAATATTTTTTTAACAATTATTTAATTTTTTATTAACAACAATTCATCTGTTTTTTGATATTATTCTTCCCGTTATTATAAATATTTTATATTTTAACGAAAAGGAGTAAGGAGAAAATGAAACAAATGCTAAAGAGGTCATTTATGCTTATAACTATTTTAGTTCTGGCTGCGGCTCTTTCTGCCGGAGTTCTTTCAGGGTGTAATGGACAGGCTGAAACAACAAGTGAGGGTTCTGCCCAGACAAACGGAGATAGCGTAAAATTTAAAGATAATGAGCTGGTTATTCAGGGTTCAGATACATTGTTAGAGCTTTCCCAGAACTGGGCGGAGGCATTTATGAACTCAAATCCCGGTATAAACATATCAGTAACAGGCGGAGGATCTGGTACAGGTATAGCAGCATTAATAAACGGTACAGTGGATCTTGCAAATGCATCAAGGAAAATAAAGGATAAAGAAATGGATGCAGCAAAAAGTCAGGGACTTGATGTGCAGGAGAATATAGTTGTCTGGGACGGTATTTCTGTAATAATGAATAAAGATAATCCTGTAGTGGAGTTATCTATTGAACAGATATCAAAAATTTTTACAGGTGAGATTAACAATTGGAGCGAAGTAGGCGGGAATGATGCAGATATTGTCGTTACTTCGAGGGATTCAAGTTCAGGTACATCTGGGTACTTCAAAGAAAGAGTTGTCCAGATGAACAAGACAAAAGAAGAAAATGATTACACCCAAAATGCATTGTTCCTGGCTTCAAACTCTGCGATCAGGGAAGAAGTATCCGTAAATGAAAATGCAATTGGCTATATAGGACTTGGCTATCTTGATGATACTGTAAAAGCAGCTAATGTGATAGGTGAAGATGCTGCAGAAGGAGTAGCTCCATCTATTGAAAATGTACAAAACGACACATATCCTATTTCAAGACCATTATATATTTATATTCCAGATCCTGACCTAACCGACCTGGAACAAGCTTTCCTGGATTTTGCAAAAAGTGAAGTCGGACAGGCGATTGCGCTCGAAATAGGATTTGTCCCCCTCAGATAAAGACATAGACTAGTATAATATTTTAGGATACAGGGCTGCAAATAGCTGGTATTTGCAGCCCTTCTTTTGGTAAATAAATTTTTTTCTTAAAAATAATCTCAAAATCTTATAGAATCTAAGAATATGAGTAATAGCAGTATTAATAAATTCAGGGGATTTAAAAAATTTCTGATAACAAAATTTGTTTTTTTAAATGGAATAATCTCCATAATCGTTCTGGGATTAATACTGACTTTTCTTGTCTATAATTCCTTCAAGTTTTTTGCCAGTTATCCTGTATTTGATTTTTTTGGCGGGAAGCAATGGTATCCTACTTCAGAACCTGAAAAATTTGGCTTGCTGCCGATTATAGCAGGCTCGGCACTTGTCTCCTTCGGAGCTATAATAATAGCTATGCCTCTGGGCATTGGAACAGCACTCTATATTGGCGAACTGGCGCCCAGGGCCGTGCGTGAAATAGTAAAACCCATTATTGAGATACTGGCTTCCATTCCTTCAGTAGTTATAGGTTTTATAGGAATAACTCTGCTTTCCGGCTTTATCAAAGACACATTTCAATTAAACACCGGGCTTACTGCGCTTACTGGTTCTATAATGCTTGCTTTTATGAGCCTTCCGACCATAATCTCTATTTCAGAAGATGCGATCAATGCTGTTCCTTCAAGTTACCGTTTTGCTTCGACCGCACTTGGTGCGACAAAGTGGCAGACTGCATACAGGACAGTTCTTCCGGCAGCTTCCTCGGGCATCATGGCAGCTACCATGCTGGGTCTCGGGAGGATTATAGGAGAAACCATGACAGTGCTTATGGTTACCGGAAATTCACCAAGATTGGTATTCTCACTTCTTCAGCCTGTAAGGACAATAACCGGAACAATAGCAGCTGAGATGGGTGAGACTGTGCAGGGAGGATTGCATTATTCTGCTCTATTTGCTATTGGTTTGATACTTTTCTTAATAACATTTTTTATTAATTATATGGCAGACAGGTTTGTAAACAGGACAAAATAAAGAACTAAAAATAAATGAGTCTTATAAAAACAATTAATAAAAAAAAATTTACGCAGAATGTTTTCTATGCACTTCTTTTGCTGACGTCCCTGATAGTTGTTTTGTTTGTAATCGGTATAATAATCTACCTTATTGTAAAGGGCGGAAGTGCACTCACCTGGGAATTCCTGACCCAGAAACCTTCCGGAGGCATGAAAGAGGGTGGAATATCCACAGTAATAATAGGAACCCTCTACCTGGTTATGGGAACACTTATCTTCTCGCTTCCAATAGGGATCCTGTCAGCAGTATATTTACATGAATATGCCAGGAAGAACCGGTTAACAAGGATAATAAGATTATCAATAGTCAATATGGCTGGTGTCC
>CAYRTF010000212.1:0-3079 GCA_964427165.1 uncultured Actinomycetota bacterium
TCCTTTACAGGATACCCGAACACACCTGTAGAAATAGAAGGAAAGGATATGCTTTTTAAATTCTTTTTTGAAGCAAGATCAAGGCTATTCTGGTAGCTGTTCTTTAAATTTTCTGGATCGCTTACCCTGCCGGCATAGACCGGCCCTACTGTATGTATTACATAATCAGCAAAAAGATTGTAGCCTCTGGTTATTTTTGCCTCACCTGTACCGCATCTGCCAAGAGTCTTACACTCATCCCAGAGCTGCGGCCCGGCGCCGCGGTGAACGGCTCCCGAAACTCCTCCTCCTGGAGCAAGCTGGCTATTGGCGGCATTTACTATTGCAGCTGTTTCCTGCAGGATTATATCCCCGAGGACAAGTTCAAGAACAGAACTGGCGACTTTATATTGCGTACTCAACTAACCTCCTCTATCCAATAAGAATTTTTTCAGCATAGATAGAAATACACAATTCTTCAAATACTATAATATCATCTTTAGATAATTTCTAGTAAGAAACTCCCGACCTTTTTCTCTTATATATGACCTCATTGATAAGATTTATCAAAAGCACCGGTATTATAGAGCTTACCGCTATAAGAAGCCAGTCCTCAAGTGACAGGCTTGTAGTCTCAAATATGTCCTGTAGCCATGGTATGTATATGATAGCTGCTTGAAGCAAAATAGATACCGCCACTGCCATGTTTAAATATTTATTGCTGAAGATATCCTTTCTGAATATTCCCCTGTCCTCGAACCTGAAATTATATGTATGCAGGAGCTGTGTGATGACCAGGGTTGTAAATACCATTGTTTGGAACATATGCGGTCTGTTACTAAAAAATATTGGTGCGCTAAAATATATAAATAATGCTCCCAGGGTCATGATGAGGCCCTGCCAGCCTACCAGTAAAAGCCTTCTTGAACTCAGGATGGGTTCCTTCTTTTTTACCGCTTTTCTTTCCATTATGTTTTTTTCCGGAGGATCTATTCCCAGAGCCATAGCCGGAAGACCATCGGTGATAAGGTTCATCCAGAGTATTTGCACAGGCAGCAGCGGGATATAAAGGAACCCTCTCTGACCGGTTATGAGAAAAAAGATATAATCTCCGACAACTATTGAGACAAACATTATCAATACTTCAGAAATATTGCAGGAAAGAAGAAAAAGGATAAACTTCTTTAAATTATCATAGATCACTCTTCCCTGCCTGATCGCCTTTACTATGGTGGCAAAATTATCGTCAGTAAGTATCATATCACTGGATTCTTTACTCACATCTGTTCCGACTATCCCCATGGCTATGCCAATATCAGCTTTTTTTAGGGAAGGAGCATCATTTATCCCGTCTCCTGTCATAGCGACTATATGCTGCTTTTTTTTAAGAGCATCGACTATGTCAACCTTATTGGATGGAGATACACGTGCAAATATCCTTATATCCTCGATCTGTTCCTCCAGGTCGGTTTCAGTCATACCATCAAATTCCATTCCATCTATGACTCTGCCCCCAAAACCCAGAAGGCCAAGTTCCGCACCGATAGCAGTTGCTGTGATCCTGTGATCCCCGGTCACCATGATCACCTTTATATTTGCTTTTTTGCATTTAGCTATAGCATCATAGACTTCGGGTCTTGGAGGATCTATCATACCCACCATACCGAGGTAGACCAGGCCCTTTTCTTCTTTGCTTATGCCATCCTCAGCGGGAAGTCTGCTGAGATATTTAAAAGCAAAGGCAAGATTTCTCATAGCTTTTCCTGCCAGCAGAGCATTATTGTCCATTATCTTATCCCTATCAGAATCAGACATATCTTTTATATGTCCGTCCTTGATGATCTTTGTACATTTCTCCATAATGACCTCAGGAGCGCCTTTTGAGAATAAAATATGATCATATCCGCTGCTGTCATCTGGGCCGGTCTTATTGATGGTCGTCATCATCTTGCGGATCGAATCAAAGGGTTCTTCCATCACACGCCTGTACCTGTTTTCCATATTGTCCTTGTCCAGAAAATATGAATCAGCCAGTTCTACCAGCGCTGCCTCTGTGGGATCACCCGCGATCTCACATCGTTCCCTGTCCAGGTAGTAGGCATCATTACAGAGTACTGCATTATTAAGAAGAAGTTTAAGGGCCAGGCCGCTGTCCGGTTTTACCGGTGATGGAAAAATATCTTTCCTTTTATCCCCATCCGGGCCGCCGCAAGTCTTTCCGTATTTTTCTATATAATCATCATATCCGGTTACAGGGTCGAGTCCGGTGTATATCTTCCTGACCATCATCTTATTCTCCGTGAGTGTTCCCGTCTTATCGGTACATATTACGGAGACTCCGCCAAGGGTTTCAACAGAGCTCAGCCTTCTTACTATTGCATTGTTTTTGGCCATCCTCTGTACTCCCAGGGCAAGAGCTACAGTGACGATAGCAGGAAGTCCTTCAGGGATCGCAGCAACTGCGAGGGCGACTGCCACTAAAAGCATCTGGGCCACTGAGTTACCTTTTAGTATGCCTGCTGCAAACACTATAGCGCTTATTGCGATGCATATTATACCTATTCTTTTGCTTACAGTCTTAAGCTCGATCTGCAAAGGCGTCATGCTCTCTTCTTCCTGGACCATGCTTGCAATTTTTCCTATTTCAGTTTGTTGCCCCGTTCCGGTTACAACAGCAATGCACCTGCCTTTTACTATTGTGGTCCCGCTAAAAAGGAGGTTTTTCTTATCACCTAATGGGAGATGCCGGCTTTTGATAGTGGCAGTAGTCTTGGTAACTGGTTCCGATTCTCCGGTAAGGATAGATTCATCTGCCTGCAGGTTTACCTGTTTGATAATACGGCAGTCTGCCGGGACGAGGTCTCCTGCAGATATTTTAACGATATCACCAGGGACAAGGTTTTTGGAATAGATACTTTTTTCCCTCCCGGCTCTTATGACCAGGGCACTGGGAGAAGCAAGCTCCTTTAAAGCCTGAAGGGCCTGTTCGGCCCTGTATTCCTGAACAAAACCAAGAACCGAATTTATTACCAGTATCACCAGTATAACTATTGCATCAGTAACTTCCCTTATCAGGACCCCTGAGATAAAAGCTGCAGCA
>CAYRTF010000213.1:0-3029 GCA_964427165.1 uncultured Actinomycetota bacterium
ATATTAAGTGAAATATTGATAACATTTATTAAAACTTGAAAGGAATAGAATATCATGGCACTGGAAAACTATAATTTTTTTGTTATATTATCAGCAGCCGCGAGCGCAATTGTCCTTCTTTTTGCCATATATGTCTTGCTTGCCCGCAGGAAGAGAAAAGCAGTTGCCTGTTTTACTATTTTTTCTGTCACTAATTTCATAGTCTCGATTGCGACTTTTGTAACGCTCTCCACCACTGATTTTAGAGTTGCCCATATATTCTCTCAAGTTTTGATCGTTGGCCTGTTCCTGGCGCCTGTGGCGCTCATGTGCTATACAATAACTTCCCTGGAAGCGGAACTATCAAAAATCAATAAATTCTTCAGGCTGATATTGTATTCTCCTTCGGTAATCATAAGCGTAGTTGTCCTGGCAACCAGAAGTGTCAGTGTTGTTGACAGCAGGTATGGATATATCCTGTACTCTCCAAATCTGGTTATTATTGACACATTTTATTTTATAACCATATACTTGATCACTATTGCAATAATCAGCTTTGAGATACATAAGAATAATAAGCTAAAGATTTCCAACAGGTCCGCTTTTTTATTGCTTTCTGGCCTGATCCTGTACTTTGTCGGAAATACAGTATATTATTCACTGCTTGTATCAGGAGTTTATGAAAAACTGCCAACACAATCCATATATCTATTTATCCTATATATTTTTGCGGTTATAAATGTTTTAACCACCAGGAAAAATGCTTCAGACAGTGCATGCTGCTTTTAATCATTCGGGTAAGAGCCTGTCCGGGAATTGGATCCTGGTTTGTTTTTTTTAAAAATATTAGCTTGCTTAAGATATTTTATTTAAAAATTTTCCAAGTACTCCATTAATAAATTTTGGAGTATCCGGTTTTTGACCAAGATTTTTTGCTATCTCAATAGCTTCATCTACAGAAACTTTTAAAGGGATGTCATCTTCATAGATCATCTCATATATTGCTACCCTTAGTATATTGCGGTCTATTACCGCAATGCGGTCAAGCGACCAGTTTTGTACTGTGCCGCTTATAATGCTGTCGATTTCCTTCAAATTATCTGCGACGCCATTTATTAGTTTTAAAGAAAATTCATCAAATATTTTTCCCACCAACTGGTCGTTTTCTACAATTTCTTCAGGGCTCTTTTTAAGCAGATCCATTTGATACAATAGTATGACTGCTTTCTCTCTTGCTCTTCTTCTTGTGATTCTCATAATAATAGCATCAAACCCTTGTGATATATTCACCGGTCCTGGTATCTATTTTAACCCTGTCTCCATTATTAATAAATAAGGGGACCAGGACTTTTCCACCAGTTTGTATTATTGCAGGTTTATAGCTTGTTCCAACCGTATCTCCTTTTATGCCTGGTTCAGTATCTAATACTTCTGCTTCAATAAAAATAGGAAGTTCGATCGATATGGGCCTTCCGTCATGATATACGACTGAGAGCTCCATATTCTCTAGAAAATAGTTTTTTTCACTTGATACCTGCTCTTCGCTAAGCTGTATCTGTTCATAACTTTCCATATCCATAAAATTATAGTAATCATCTTTATATAAAAATTGCATTTTTTTTGTCTCAAGTATTGCCCGCTCCATCTTCTCGCCTGCCCTGAAAGTTTTATCTATTGTCGCACCACTATCAAGGTTCTTAAGTTTTGTCCTTACGAATGCTCCGCCCTTTCCGGGTTTGACATGCTGGAAATAAAGGATCTTGTATAATGTATTATCGTGGATAATGGTCAATCCATTTTTAAAATCGCTTGTGCTGATCATGTTTTACCTGATTCCTTCCCACATTAAAACTGGGAGCCTGTCCGAAAACTGGACCTGGACTTGTTGTTATCTTTATACATATCTTTGTTTATCATCATAACGGATACCATATCATTTCTTACTCAGGCCTTGATATGTATAAAAATACCATACTGCAAGCCTGAGACCAGTTTTAGGATAGGCTCCCAAGAATATCCAATTGATTATATTATTTAAACCGACTTATCTATTTTATATATTACGGGATAATTGTAAATTCTTTTTTTGAGTTGTAAAGGTTCTCAGAGCCATTTTTCTTTACAACAAGCATGTCTTCAATCCTTATTCCGCCCAATCCGGGGATATAAATGCCAGGCTCAATTGTTATTACCATATTTTCTTTAAGGACGGTCCTATTATTTTTAGTAATTAAAGGTCCCTCATGCACCTCAAGCCCCACCCCATGTCCGAGCCCATGGCTGAACTCTTTGCCGTAACCCTTTTTTTCAATAAAATTTCTGGCAATAGAATCCAATTCCATGCATGTGATCCCTTCGCAGCAGTAGTCAGCAGCCTTCTCAAAAGCTTCCATTACTATGCCATATATTTTTTTAAACTTATTAATAAAATCTGTTTTTCCCAGGAATAGGACCCTGCTGATATCAGAACAATAATTATTGTGCCTGCATCCAAAATCAAACTGCAATATCCCTTTTTTTATTATTGTTTTACCGGGTAGATGATGAGGCATGGAAGAGTGCGCATTGTTAGCGACAATAATATCAAATGACTTTCCATCAGAACCGTTTCTTACTAGTTCTTTTTCTATTTCTACAGAGACCTCCAGCTCACTATTATTTAAAAAGTAATCACTATCTTTTTCTAAAAGCTTTTTCCACAAACTATCACATATTTTGCAGGACATCCTTATATTATCAATCTCGTCCTTAGCTTTAATGGATCTAAACACTGATATAAAATCTTTGATCAGCACAAGTTCCTTTCCCTGTGATTCAAGACCTGTCTTAAGTCTTTCTGAGTCTTCGGCATTTATCTGGCTGCCTATAACTGATATTTGCTTTACCAAATAATCTGACAGGATATTTAACACTTCTTTTATATTATCCCTGTGGTATTGGATGATTGTAAATAAATCACTATTAACATCTATTTTAGCCTGCTCGTAAAAGATGGAATTGATCAAAAGAAATGCTTTTTTCTTAATAAAAAAGAGGATACTTCTTGAAGA
>CAYRTF010000214.1:0-3010 GCA_964427165.1 uncultured Actinomycetota bacterium
ATCTGCCTTCGGCAAGCTTTTTTATCTGATTGATATCACTATTAAAACCGCTGCTCCCCACTTTAGCTATCACAGGTTTTTTAAGCATCCTGGCTGCAAATGTGGAAATAAATGCCGGGAAAAGTACCTGATGCACATGAACAATATCATAGTTTTTTCTATGTGATAGCAAATAAAATAAAAGAGAAAACTGGTAAATATAAACACAGGAGCGTATAAATATTTTATTAAAAGTAATCTTAACCGGTTTTAACTTTGAATCTTTGCCGGCATAGGGCTTAAAAAAGCTGATATCTGTATTCAGCTTGCCCTTTTTTAAGAATGCAAGATTTGCAAAATTTCTCATTATCTTTATTCCATTTAATTCTTCACGTCTTTTTAGGAGATTGCTCCACCTGCCCGTAACCACAGTTACATCAATATTTTTATTGATCAGCTCAGAAGCCAGTTTCTGGGCCTGTTTTTCCGCACCCCCGGTGTATGGATAAAATACCGCTATGACCATTAATATTCTAAGTTTTTTCATATTAACCTTATAAATAAATCAAGTTTGATCTGATTGTTTTTCTAAAGCCTGCAGACCCTTCCGCAGCGGGGCCAGGACAGATAAGCCGCTATCTTTGATCTGTTCCAATAGCCAGAGCTTATGGACCGCCCTTATCCTTACAATCACCTTTTCCACACCGAGGATCTTTGCTATTGCCAGAGTATGGTGGCCCTGTCTGTAATGTATAAGCCGGCCATCTCTTGCCACTGCAACTCCGGTCTCTGATGCCAGGCCCGGATCAAATCCATTGGCTTTAATATCTTCAAATAATCTTTCCTGTTTTTTAAAATACATGACGATCTTTTCTCTTGAATCAAGTCTGATATTTCCGCGGCTCAATGGTTTTCCGGTCCGTATCTGTTTCATTGCATAAGAATAAAACCGGGTATCATCATAGTCTTTTTTATCCACAATGAGTTCTCTTACCATATTAAGCTTTTCATGCTCTTCAATATCAATTATATCCTGGTCCCAGTCTCCTCCCCATACGAATAAACCATCCTGCATCTTATCGGGGTCCTTGATATGATATTGTATTTTTTTTGGGTCCATTTTAAAGACAAGCAAATCATTAAGGCATAAGCTTGCAATCAGGGTAGAGATACAGCTTTTTTTACCTTTAAATAAATAGTAGCTTATAAATAGAAGAATCCAGACGATCACAGATGCTGCTGCTCTGGCAAAAGGTTTTAATATTTTCTTGATTGGTTTTGGAATTAATAAAGACATTATATATCAGGTGTGATGTTCTATTATTATATTACAGATCTCCCTGACACAGCCGCATCCTCCATCATTTATGCATACATAGTCCGCAATACTTCTTAGAGGCTCCTCACAATTATTAGGTACCACTGAGAAACCTGCTGCCTTCAGGACTTCTTTATCATTAATATCATCGCCAATATATGCAATATTTTTTAAAGGTATCCCAGATCTGTGTGATATATCCTCTAAAGCCTTTACTTTATCATCAATACCTTTATAGATATGATCTATTTTTAGTTTCTTTGCCCTGTGCTCGACAATATCTGTTTTTTCTTTAGTGATTATCCCGGTCTTTATGCCAATATTTCTTAATATGCCCAGGCCCATTCCATCCCTTACGCTGAATCTTTTCATCTCCATCCCATTATTATCACAATAAATAAAAGAATCTGTCAGTACGCCGTCCACATCCATTACCAGCATCTTTATCTTCTTTATATGGTCCTCTATATATCTATTTCTATTTTCAAGAAGAATATTTTCAACGATCTTCCAATCAGCAGGCTCATCTAATTCAACAGAAGTCTCCGGGGCCATCTCAAATACGCCTATTTTCCCGCCAAGCCTGCACTTATTGTTTTTAAGGATTTCTCTTTTTGTTATATAGAATGCTCCGTTTTCCATAATATAGCCATTGAATTCCTGTCTCCTTGGCCTCTTAAGGGGATTATAATTAACGGGCTCATTATCATCTGTCCAGAAAAATCTTTTTATTCTTGTGCCGGTAACAAGAGAGTCGAGGCTATTTTTCAGAAACTGATTTACCGCATCATCAAAATCACCTGGCTTTGTAAGCGGAGATGTGGCCTGTATGGTTACAAGGATGTCAAAACTTACTCTATCCATAAAATCCAGCATTACAGATTCCGTTGATGCAGTATCTGTAGCAAGAGACGGGTCCCTTTCAAGTATTTCAACCTCAAGTTCGGATTTTATTATAACATCACTTATCTTATCAGAATCAGTTGATACATAGACCCTGTCGATCATTCTTGAAGTGCATGCCGCTTCCAGCACCCACAGGCATAATGGCTTCCCTGCAATACACTTAATATTCTTATACGGAATAGATTTTGATCCGCCCCTTAAAGGGATAAGTGCCGCTATTTCTGGTTTCTGTTCCATCTTAATTTATTCTTTTGCTCGATCTCTACATCAAGTAGTTCACTTTTTTTATATTGAAGACTTATATGGGCAGCATTTAAGTTTCTCTCTAATTTTCTCAGGCCATCCGGCTCAAGCGAAGCAGCATGGTCCGTACCTTTCCATGTCCTGTCCAGCGTAAAATGCCTTTCTACATATCTTGCTCCAAGCGCATATGCTGCAATATCGATCGCTATGCCCAGATGATGGCCGGAAAAACCGATATCCTTTACAATATCACTATATTGTTCTGAAAGCTTTTTTATCTCAAGCAGGCATGCGTCTTCAAAGCTTACAGGATAACCTGATGTGCAGTGATAAAGTACAAGATCCTTATTCCTTTTCTTTTTCTTAAAATAGTCGACTATTTCCTGCTTTTCCTTATCTGTTGTCATACCCAGGGAAAGGTGTATCTCCCCACTGTAATTATCAAATATATAATCGATCAGTTCGATATAATTACTGCACGCAGAAGGGATCTTTATCATATCAGGGGAGATACTGCATATTTCCTTTGCGGAACCAGTGTCCCATACAGAGCATGAATAGACT
>CAYRTF010000215.1:0-2149 GCA_964427165.1 uncultured Actinomycetota bacterium
GCCTGATGTACTCATAGAAGCTATAGCACAGTATCCATTTGATGCAGTGATGACGACAATAAACTATTATGACAGGTTCAATTTTCCGGAGATCGAGGAGGTCCTTGTACCTCTTGCGCTTGAAAAGCAGATTGCGGTGATACTTATGAAACCCGTGGCAGATGGTTTTTTGTGGAGATCTGCTGAGACTGCCTTTAAATACGCATTAAGCCAACCGGCCTCAGTTATTGTCACTGGCATGAATAATAAGGAGATGTTTGAAAAAGATATTGATTATGCCAGGAATTTTAAACCACTTAATGAGATGAAAAAAGAGGAGATATATAAAAATGCCCTTGAACTCGGCGATTATGTATGCAGGCAGTGCATGAAATGTCTTCCTTGCCCGGAAAATATCGATATTCCTCTATTGTGCAAATTTGAGGGATGCTATGATAGACAGATGGATGACGGTATTATTAGTAATTCTTCAGATTATGCTTTAAGGGAGCGCTTAAAGTATTGGTATGGTGGAGAGGATATCGCTAAGGAAAATTATAGGGCCTTAAAAATAAAAGCTGATAAATGTACCGGATG
This sequence comes from uncultured Actinomycetota bacterium, assembly GCA_964427165.1. Taxonomy (GTDB): domain Bacteria; phylum Actinomycetota; class Humimicrobiia; order Humimicrobiales; family Humimicrobiaceae; genus M55B120. Next base: position 577 of record CAYRTF010000215.1, read on the forward strand.
TGGGGAATGTATGCCCAGATGCCCCTACAAGATAGATATAATTGAAAAGCTAAAAAATATTGATTTTAAACTGGGAAAAAGAAAATTCTTTTAGGTGTTATCGTCCTTTTTCCCTGATAGTGCATTAAATTTTTCCGTAAAGTCCTTTATCTTTTCATCGATTAAGAAATTAATTGTGTCTTTGGGAAATTTACCGGTTTTTCCGCGTTTACCTGACTTTTTATTGGTTAAAACCTCTATTCCCTCATCTATGGATTTTATACCATAAATACTGAAGTTCCCGGATTCCACCTCTTTTATGACCTCATCCTTCAACATGAGATTTTTGATATTACTGTGGGGAATAAGTACTCCCTGTTTTCTATTCAAACCTCTCATTTTGCAAACCTCAAAGAAACCTTCGATCTTCTCATTAACCCCGCCGATAGCCTGCACCTCTCCTTTTTGGTTTACCGATCCGGTAACTGCAAGGTCCTGACTGATCGGTATGCCAGAGAGTGCAGAGAGCATAGCATAAAGTTCAGCGCTGGAAGCACTGTCTCCCTCGATCCCTCCGTAGCTTTGCTCGAATACTATCCTGGCCGAGATATTCAAAGGTCTGTCTACGGCATATTTTTCAGTCAGATAACCTGAGAGGATCAGCACTCCTTTTGTGTGAATAGGGCCGCCCATTTTGGTCTCTCTTTCGATATCGATAATGCCTGCCTTGCCCATACCTATTGTGACAGTGACCCTGGAAGGTCTTCCAAAAGAATAATCACCAAGGCTGAGCACTGACAATCCGTTTACCTGGCCGATAACGCTTCCGGTTGTGTCGATCAGCATAGTACCATCTTTCATCATCTCCCTGATCTTTTCCTGGATAAGATTTGAACGGTAATATTTTTCTTCTATTGCCATTATTATATGTTCTTCTTCAATAAAGCTGCTGCCATTTGCTTTTGCATAGTAATCCGCCTCAGTTATTATATTTGAAATCTCTGAAAATCTTGTTGATATTTTATTTTGATCACCGGCAAGCCTTGCTCCGTATTCCAATATTTTTGTAACTGCCGAAGACCTGAGATGATTTAAATTCTCCTTCATGCATAGAGTGCAGATGAACCTGGTATAGTTTTTAATATTTAGGCTATCCCTCTTCATAACGAGGTCATAGTCAGCCTTTACCTTGAAATGTTTTTTAAATTCACTGTCCGCCTTGTATAAAACATTATAGTGGTAGGGGATCCCAATAAGGACAATCTTTATGTTTAAAGGAATAGGCTCAGGTTTTAAGCTCTTTGTTGATATGAAACCGAGTTTTTCGCCAGCATCTTCAATAGTTATCTTTTTATCCCTTAAAGACATTTTAAGGCTATCCCAGGAAAATATATTTTTAAAGAGATCTTCTACTGGTATTACTATGAAACCATTGTTCGCATTGTGTAGAGAGCCTGAGTGTATCATTGTAAAGTCTGTGGATAATACTCCAAATTGTGCTTCCTTCTCAATCCTTCCAAAGAGGTTCTGGTAAGTGGGATTCTGCTCGATGATTACCGGAGCACCCTTAAGCTCGGAATTATCTACCACAACA
>CAYRTF010000215.1:2159-3001 GCA_964427165.1 uncultured Actinomycetota bacterium
CTATATAATGTTACCTTATGATTTAGTTTTTTTACCTCATTACTGATCTTCCGGTCGAGATCCCTGACCTTTTTCACGGTGTCCTGAAGAGTTTTATTCACTCCAGTTTTTTTGTACTGTATTTCATCTTTCTGTTTCTGTGAAAGACTTAAATACTGATCCTCCGTCATAGGTTTTCCATCAATTGCCGGAACCACAAAAAGACCTATCTGTGTAGTTTTTAGGGCAAAACCCTGCTGATGTGCTTTTTTTCTAAGATGCTGAAGAAGCCGGTTTTTTTGCTCTTCTATGCCTCTGGTAATAGATTCTTTTTTCTCAGCGTAATCTTTGCTGGAAAAAGTCTTTGGTAATAGCTCTCTAATAGAACCTATAAAATCATCCATATCATCTGCGAAGACCTTTCCTCTCCCGGATGGAAGTTTCACAGCTTTTGGCTCATAAGAATTTTTGAAATTATTGACATAGACCCAATCAGACGGGACAGGTTTACCCTTTGCCAATTCTTCCACAAAATTCTTTACTCCTGTCATCCTGCCGGTTCCGGAATATCCTGCTACGAAAATATTAAAACCTCCATTCTCGATATTTAATCCGAACTCCAAAGCCCTTACTGCCCTGTCCTGTCCGATTATTCCTTCCAGCGGGACGAGTTCCTTTGTGGATCTGCAGTTTAATTTTTTGTGGTCAAACTTAAATTTGAGTTTAGAAGGGGATAATCTGGAAATCATAACTACCTCCAAAATATGAAAAAATTTTAATATCTGGCTTACTGTTTATTATTTAAAGTCCGGCAATAGATCATTTCTTAAGACTGAAATATTATTAATTATCATATCATAAGT
>CAYRTF010000216.1:0-2964 GCA_964427165.1 uncultured Actinomycetota bacterium
TTTTCGCTGAACAAAACTATATACTTTTAGGTGACATAATCGCTGAACGTTGACAGTCATTTTTTTTTTAATTTTTTTTTTAATCTTTTAATCTGTCATTTAAGAATTATCTATCTGTCTTTCCGCAGGTTAAAAACCTGCTTTTTCTGAATTAATCCCTACTAAATACCTGTAGGGGATTATCCCCAATACTCATTCTCATCCATATCTAGAAGGGACAATATAGTTTTCTGGGCAGAGCTCAAGCTATCTTTAAACTCTTTTACAACTTTATCATTTTTTAAGATTTTATACGAAAAGACCCGGTCAAAATTATAAAATATCTTTGAAGTCGTGGGATAGAAGGAACTACGGTATTCCGGATAGATAGGCAAAGACTTAATACTTTTCTCTTTCATAGCAAGGCGGACCTTGCGCTCGATTATCCCCTGGACCATCAGTGCCATAAAAAATAGAAACATCATCGCTTCAACTCTTTCAATCTTCTTAAATAGAAGAGGCGCAGCTTCATGGACACTTTTAAATTGATTGAACCGTTTTTCAAGCCTGGGCTGATATTTGTAGGAGGAAAGTACCTCTTTTGGACCAAATGATCTGTCGGTAGTAAGCAGAGGAAATATGCCATCAACATTTTCCTCCTGTCTTAGTCTTTTTTTATCCGGCTCCCATAAGAGAGAGTAAGAGGTACTGGTGTGTGTCCTGTATTTTGTACCAGGCCCCGGCCTTCCCCTGCCGATCTGCTTCTTAATACTTTTATGTTTTTCATAAATAGTGATACTGAAAAATTGGGCCATCCCTTTTTTTAAAGTACTGTCTATTCTTTCTTTTATCTTACTTTTTGTTTTTAGCTTTGCCCTGTTTAGCTTAGAAGAGATAAAAGCAAGCTGACCTTCAGCCTTTTGCATCCTTTTTTCTCTTCGGACCCGATCCAGCCTTTTTTTCTCGCTTGAGCAGTACCAGTAAATACGGTATCCATTCTTAAGTGTTACGTGCTGGCCTTCAAACAGGCTAAAGTATTCATATTCAAAGAGGCCATCCGGTGCTGTCTTTTTTAGAATCACTTTTCTTGGTATCTTTTTTGTCCGCAGGATATCTTTAAATGATTTCGATTCTTTCCATGTATCGGGCATAGTGGTAATAACTCTGCCTCCATTTGCCGCTATATACGAGAGCTGCTTTTGGGTGCATACCTTGCAGTCTGCTACATAGGTGAAATCACCGGTGCCTGCAATCTTTCTTATGGCATCCCAGGTCTCTATATGTGTTGTGTCATCTGTTCTGTTACCCGAATATGTCTTGTAATGACCGGCACGGCCCCGTCAGAAGAGATGGTCAGGCTAAATAAATTTCTATGGGCTTACGCCCATAGTATTTACTACTTCAGGCTTCGCCTGTCCGCTTCCAGCGGGGCGCCTCCATCTACAAGCTTACGCATGTAGTATTTCTGGCTAAATAAAAGCTGTTTTAGATCCGGGCGGTGGTCCTTACTCTTCCCATTTGCCATCCTTAAACCATCTTTTGTCGTCCCGCCTATTTTCCCATATGCTTTTACTGTAGTTGAATCATTATGTATCCGGCTCATATCAAGATCTACTGCTTTTATCATCTTTACTACAATTTCAGTCATAATCGTAGCGCGGTCGGCCATATATAGTTTGTCTAAAGCTCTTGCGAATCTGTCATCATTTAAAGCGTCCACTTCCTGCCTGCCCAGTCCATGGCATTTAGGATCTATATCATCTATCCATCCAGATAGCTCATAGAGGGGCTGGCGCCCAAGGGTTATGTTCCAGATCAGAAGAAGCAGCGTATCACAGACAGGGACCTTTTCATTTCCATAAGAGCCGATATGTTTTGAAAATATTTCTTTTAAGGATAATATGGCGGAAACTGATTTTATAAGCGGAATACCCGAAATATTATATCTTTTTAATTCTTCACTTGACATCTTAACCTAATATTATATATTATATAGTTAAGATGTCAACATTAAAACAAATTAAAGCCTTAGAAAAAAAGCGGGATACGGTCCTTGGTAGAATGCTTTCGGCAAAATCCATGGTGCCTGGAGCGTATGGTAAAGTATATTGCAGGTGCGGTAAGAAAAACTGCTGGTGCCATAGTGGCAAGGGCCATCCATATACGCGTATTACCTGGTATGAGGACGGTAAGTCAAAAACTAAATCAATCAATGAGAAAAATATTGGATGGATAAGACGAGCTACTCAAAATTACCGTGATTTTAAAAAGGACCAGAAAAAGATCAGAGAATATGATGAACAGTTAAAAGAGCTCCTTGATAAGTATTTAAAAGAAATTATTGTTAAAACCAGAATGAAAAAAGGGTATAATTAATTCAGAATTTTTGGGTTTTTAACCTGCGGAAAGACAGATCTATGAAAATCCTTGTCAATAATTATTTACAGGAAAGCCAGTCAGGGTGGTGGTATAAAAAACACATTGCACCTCTTGTCAAACTAATAGAAAAAACCAATATGATACTATTAATTATCAATAATCATTCATCTACTCGTACCTTGAAAGTACACAATAGCTCTCCGGTTGCGGCTCCCTAATCAAAAGTAGAACCCTTAATGGTTAAAAACTTATGAGGGCAGCCATTATTTGATATTTATTGGTTTTTCAATATAGGATCTTTTTTCTTTTAGCATTACATATATTATTTCCAGCATCCTTCTTGCCACGGCAATGGCGGCAGAGTTTGCATTTTTCCTGGACCTTACCTTATTGTAATGATACCTGAAATATTCGCTGTATCTTATTGCCACCAGTGTTGATTCTGTAAGGGCCCACCTGATGAATTTATTTCCCTGCTTTACAATTCTTCCGTGATAGAGCTTCTCCCCGCTTCCCCGGGTGGATGGAATAAGTCCTGCATATGAGCATAGCTTTTCCTTGGAGGGAAATCTGGAGATATCATCTATCTCTGATTTAATAAGAAAA
>CAYRTF010000217.1:0-2946 GCA_964427165.1 uncultured Actinomycetota bacterium
CATTCAGGTTCTCTTCCATATCACATATTACGACAAGATCCGGCTCTACAACATTTGTATTATCAGGATTTCTCTTTAGAGTTATATCATATGGTGCAAGCATGGGAATGCATTTTTTGCCCTTGAACCAGTTATAGAAAAGAATATACAGTTCTCCCAGTACTTTCTGGTGGATGGTCTTTGGCGAGGCAAGAAGATATATCTCTCCATCTATGTATTCATATCGTTCTTCATTGTCTTCAGTTAATTTCAGAAATTCTTCATATGAGGCCTTTTTGGGACCATTGTAATTGAAAGCCAGGCTGCCTTCACTTACCCGGTCAACATGATTTATCTTTGGCTTTTTCTCTTCATCTTTCGAATAAGCGCTAAGCTTTGCAGTCTTTCTCCCATTGCTGGTGATTATCACATCTTCTTTCATGCATTCCATGAGGTACTTTCCAAGATTGTTTTTAAGATCCGTTGAATTTACTATCATATCCGATCCTTAAATAAATTAGCTATTTTAGCCATATTAGCTAATATTAGTATATATTTTTTACTCTGAAATTCAAGCAAACACTTAAAAAATATAGGATTATTTATGATAATGAAACCAATAAATACAACAGGGCAAGTGACAGGTAGACCCTGATCATATGATTATTTCTGCTTGATTATAACCGGGCTCCTGGCAGTCTTCTTATAGGCAAGCTTTTCCAGAATCAGCTCTTCTATTGCGAAATCTCTGGCAATACTTTGAAGATCCAGTCTCAGCAGAGGATAGTGTTCATCATTTTTCTTAAGGTAAAAACCATTATTTATAAGAAATTTAAAGGATATTAGAGGGCTGTTTTCAAATTCATCTTCATCTATGTCATCATTCAGCCTTTTTGCGATCGTTTCTATAGAGACAGCTTTCTTTTTTAATAGATCCTTCTCAAGCTCGATAAGCAGTCTCTTTTCAATCCCCAGCTCTCTCTGTGCAGGCTCCACATATATGCATCCAAGAAAAATACTTTTTGGATCAGGCGGGAAGACTTTGAATGATTTTAATTTAGGAAAAAGACTGTAATTTCCAGCAAAAAGGATGCCGGTACATTTTCTTTCCTTGAAGGCTCCCTTCACTATTCCCCCATTATTTTGAAAAACAGCCAGTTTTCCCCGGGAAGCTTTTCTGTAATCCTTTTCGAATAACTTGCTCTGCAGCAATTCCCTTGCTTCGGAAATGCTTTTCATACTTGAGATAGCTTTTAGAAGACCCTCACTATTACAGTCAAACCAGAAATCACATTTAGCACATTTAATATCCAGTTTTTCAATTTTATCAGCAAAAAGATCCCTGATGATCACTTTTGTGCCCATAATTATAAAAAACCTTCCCCCGGTTATTCCTGCGATTAATTATATCACTTAAAAATATTGTTTAAACTTATAAATCCTTTTTGAAGTTTTGGCTGATTTAATATATATTTATAACTTACTATTTGAGCAGATACTTAAGTTATTAATATATTTATTCGATAAGCCATATTTTACCGTAAGCAGCACCCATGAGTAAGAAGATTACATTTGATTATTGGAAACACCTCTACTCCGGCAGGATGGAAGGTATGGTCTCGTCTGAGATAAGGGACCTGCTTTCATTGTCTGCCCGCCCCGATATCATATCCTTTGCTGGCGGACTCCCTGAGGTAAGGGCCCTTAATCACCAAAAGCTTGAAAGATATATCAAGAGGACGCTCAGGACCGATGCAGAGATAAGTCTCCAGTATGGTGATTCTACCGGTTATTACCCTTTAAGGACCAGGCTCATCGACGTTATGGCCCTGGAAGGCGTATCGGCAGATGAAGAGGATATTATAACAACAGCCGGAGGACAACAGGCACTTGACCTTCTCGCCAAGACTTTTATTGATCCAGGAGATACGATCATCACTGAAGCACCAAGCTACACTGGAGCGCTTAATGCTTTTAAGGCCTATGAAGCCAATATAATAGGGATACCGATCGATAAGGACGGAATAATCGTCTCAGAAGTAGAGAAGAAGTTAGCTGATCTGTCAGAGCAGAAAACCGGAGTCAAATTTATATATGTGGTACCAAGTTTTTCTAATCCATCAGGGACCACTATAAACCTTAAAAGGAGAAAGGCTCTCCTGAACCTGGCCAAAAAATACAATACCATAATAATTGAAGACAATCCCTATGGGATGCTAAGATATGAAGGCAAGGCAATGCAGACCATCAAGGAGCTTGACAGCAAAGGGGACAATAAAAATGTCATCTATATAAGCACTTTATCCAAATTATTTGCTCCAGGCTTCAGGATAGGCTGGATAGTGGCTCCCCATCTTATACTGGAAAAGCTCACACTTGGAGTTCAGTCAGCTGTACTGTGCAACAGCACATTTTCCCAGAGGATAGCTTATGAATATTTTTCTGATCCTTCATGGAAGAACAATATAACAGAGTTCATAAAGATCTATAAAAATAGGAGGGATACGATGTTTTCGGCCCTGGAAGATAATCTTTCGGGTATAGCTACCTGGTCAAAACCAAAAGGTGGATTCTTTATCTGGTTAAAAGTTCCTGATTTCCTTAATACAAAGGAGATCCTTGCAGATGCTGTCAGGAACAAAGTTGCCTTTGTCCCGGGAACAGGTTTCTATGCTGATGGCAGAGGCAGAGACTCTGCACGGATTGCATTCTGCACTGAAAGCAGGGAAAACATTGAAAAAGGAATAAAGATACTGGCAAAAATAATCAAGGATAAGATCCGGTTATATAAGAGCTTTAAATAGATCAACAATTTATCTAAAGAGTGGTTAAAATGAAAAAAAGAAGTATTGCAGTTCTAATGGGTGGAAGATCCCTCGAAAGGGAGATATCAATAAAAAGCGGGCAGCGCGTTTCCAATGCTTTGAGGAAGCTGGGCCATCATGTTATAAAGCTTGATGTGGACCA
>CAYRTF010000218.1:0-2936 GCA_964427165.1 uncultured Actinomycetota bacterium
TACGTGTTAGATTATTTTATTAAAAAAAAGCGTCATCTTTGTTGACATAAAGCGACAATGCCAAAATGGAATCGTTTTTTAGGACATTAAAAGTGGAGGAAGTGTATATGAGTGAGTACCGGACATTTGAAGATGCCCTAAATCCCATTCCATATTTTATTGAAGAGGTGTATAACAGTGTCCCTCCGGCAAGCGTGCGTGGAATGAAATCTAAAAAATGCTAACATCGGTGGAAAAAAATACGAGGAGGACCGATGGATCAGCAGATCATAACAGCAGCCACCCAGCCAACCATTGAGCAACTGCGGGAAAAACTTGTTAAATGGCGAAAAATTAAAAAATATAACCGCGAGCCCGTTCCCAAAGATATCTGGAAAGATGCAACAGCACTTGCCAGAAAGTATTCAATATACAAAGTCTCCAAAGCACTTAGCTTAAACTATGTGAATTTAAAGGCCCGTGTGGTAGGCCCCTCAAAAAAGAAGGCGAAAAATAAAATAACACCCTTTATTGAACTCGGCCAGTTGCCTTCTACAACAGAAATAGTGCTGGAGATGGAAAACAGGAAAGGATCCCGCCTTAAGATATGCCTTAAAGGAACCACAGATTTTGACCCGATGGATCTGGCCAAAACATTTTATCAAAAGAATCTATGATACAAATAACTCCCCATATGCGCATACTGCTTGCAGCAGAGCCGGTAGATTTTAGAAAAGGCATAGACGGGCTGGCAGGAGTAGTAAAAAATATATTGGATAAAGATCCCTTTGCCGGATATCTATTTATATTTGTAAATAAAAAAAGGACCTCCCTAAAGATACTTATCTATGACGGCCAGGGATACTGGCTGTGCCAGAAAAGACTGTCAAAGGGAAAATTTGGGTGGTGGCCGAAAGGAAATGGTCACAGAGTAAATATCCTTGACCCCCATCAATTGCAGCATCTTATCTGGAACGGAGAGCCTGTCCCCGCTGCGCAGATGTGGAAGAAAATTCCAAATTAAAAAATAATTAAAAAACACTTGCGTTCGCATTGCAGTTGTGCTAAAGTTACCACTATGGAACTTGATATTAAATACAGGGGCCGAGTGGCTACAACAGAAGATGTGGAGCTGATAAATGCCCTTATGACAGCCTACCCCGGCGACAGCAGATTTAAGCTATCATTTAAATTCTGCAAAGAAGTGGGCTGGGTCCAGCCAAATGGCAGTTTAAAGGATATGGTGGCAAGGGGATATATGCTTGCCCTGCACCGCGCAGGACACATAACTCTTCCCCCGAAAAGATCAAATCCGGTAAATCCTCTGGCAAAGAGAGGAAAGCCTCCCATAGTAGAAACAGATACGACACCACTGGATTGCAGATTAAATAGTATTGTCCCTTTAAAGTTTGTCCAGGTCAGAAGAAGTAAAAAAGAAAAACTATTTAATAGCCTTATAGAACAGCACCACTATCTTGGATACAGTCAACCTGTGGGAGAGCATCTAAAATATATTGTATATGCTGGAGAACGTCCACTGGCATGCATTGCATATTCTTCTGCTCCCCGCCATATCGGACCAAGAGATAAATTTATTGGCTGGGACCAGAAAACACGAGGCAAAAACATATCCCTTATCTGCTACAATATGAGATTTCTAATTCTCCCCTGGATTAAAGTACCTTATCTTGCCTCACATATACTGGCAAGAGCTGCAAAGATGCTTCCGGGAGAGTGGAACAAAATATATAATCATCCCGTATACTATATAGAGACCTTTGTAGATACAGATAAATTTGCCGGCACCTGCTACAGGGCCGCCAACTGGATCTATCTTGGAGACACAAAGGGACTGGGAAAAGACAGCCAGGATAAAATACCCAATAGGTCCATAAAAGCTATTTATGGCTATCCTCTTGTAAAAAACTTTAGAAAATTACTGGGGGTATCTTGAAAACACCTAAAAGAATAGATCTAAGCCAGAAGCAGATGAATGCCCTTCTTTCAAGAGCCAAAAGGCTCCTGCCCAAACAGGATTATGAGATAGTAAAAGCCATGGCAGATACTATCACTCTTTTGAGCAGGACCATGGGCGCAAAAAATGCCCATATAAGAAAGCTTCTTAAAATGCTATTTGGTACGGTAACTGAAAAGACTTCAAAAGTGCTTAAAGAAAAAAGAGAAAGAAAAAAGGCAGATAAAAAACAAAAGGGCCATGGAAAAAACGGGGCCGATAGCTATAAAGGGGCACAGAAAATAGTAGCAAGCCATCAGAGCTTAAAGCCTAAAGACAGATGCCCGGCGTGTAAGAAGGGAAAATTATATGACACGAAAAAACCTTCTACTGTCGTAAGGATAACGGGCCAGCCTCCGCTGGCAGCAAAGGTATATGAGATAGAGAGGCTGCGTTGCGGCCTCTGCGGGAAAGTATTTAAAGCAAAGGTTCCCGAAGGGGCCGGTGATGAAAAATATGATAGTGCCTCCGGGGCCATGGTGGCCCTATTAAAGTACGGATCGGGACTTCCCTTTAACCGATTGGAAGGTCTGCAGGAAAGTCTCGGGGTACCTCTGCCGGCATCGACACAGTGGGACATTGTAGAGGAAGTGGCAAATAAGATTGTCCCTGTATATAGAAAACTGATAGAGGCAGCTTCCCAGGGAGATGTCATACACAATGATGATACGGTAATGAAAATACTGGAGAAGATGAAAACAGCTGACGGGGACAAAAAGGGCCGCAAAGGCATATTTACCTCAGGCTTTGCCTCAATTGCCGGCAATACAAAGATAGCTCTGTTTTTTACCGGCAATAGCCATGCCGGGGAGAATATGGCAGATCTATTGGAAAAAAGAAAAAGTGAATTACCTGCGCCCATTCAGATGTGTGATGGGCTCTCAAGAAATGTCCCTAAAGACTTTAAAACTATACTGTCTAATTGCATAGCGCATGGAAGACG
>CAYRTF010000219.1:0-2908 GCA_964427165.1 uncultured Actinomycetota bacterium
GCCATAATCTCTCCATCGCATAATGAGTATAATTTTAAATGTAGTTATAAAATATTATACATAATATTTTTCAGATAGGTAAATACTTAGTGGCCGGATTATTTTGGTATTAAAGAATATACCCGGGTTCGAGCCCCTTACGGGCTACCAAAGTTTACCAAAACTTACTTGAATTTATATGTTGATCCACTTCTTTTTAGGATTCTTAAAATAATTACTCTATTGTCATTATCATAAATATCATAAATTATCCTATAGGAACGAAACCTTGCCCGGAAAGTCCGGTCAAATCCCTTTATCTTTCTTACTCCTATAGGTCCTGGATCCATCGGTAAATCATCAATAATATTAATAAGGCTATCAAAGTCTGGTAACTTATTAAGAAGAATGATCTCTCCAATCACGCAGCAGGAAGTCTTACCGTGAAGGTAGAACCGCTGCCTATCTTACTGGACACACTTACCGAACCATGATGAAGCTCGACCACCCTTTTTACTATTGGAAGACCAAGGCCAAACCCGGAAACTTCGATCTTTGACCGTGAATGGTCCGCACGGTAAAATCTGTCAAATATGCGCGGAATATCCCTGGGTCCGATTCCCGGACCTGAATCAATTACCTTTATTACTGCATTTCTTCCCTCTATCCGGGAATTTATGGAAACTCTTCCTCCGTCAGGTGTATATTTGACTGCATTATCCAGAAGTATCAGTATTATTTCCTCAATACTTACCCGGTCAGCCTCTATATAATCGTCCTGCACTTCAATATCGATCTCTATGTTTTTCTTCCTGGCAAGGGGGAGTATCTTTTTGTAGGAAACTTTTATCGACTTGCCGAGGTTTATCCTTTCATAAGCAAGCACTCTTTCACCCTTCTGATATTGTGACAGGTGAAGAAGGCGCTCTGACAACAATTCCAGGCTGCCTATATCTTCGAGGTTTTCCTCAAGTATGTTTCTTGCTTCGACACCTGATATCTTTTTTTCTCTCAGTGCCACTTCAGTAGAGGTTTTAAGGGCCGCAAGCGGTGTCCTGAGCTCATGGGAAGCATCAGCAATAAACCTGTTTTGCTCCTCCACCATCTCCTCGATCGGCTGGAGTGTCCGTCCTGCCAGAAAATAACCTACAAATGCAGAGATTATTATTATGGCCCCATTTGCAAAAAGCAGCATTATGACCACCCTCTGTTTGGCGGCTCGGAGATCGTTTTGAAGTATATTCTTGAGTACCGGAGGGATCTTTTCCATATCCCCGACATTGTTCTTTATATAGTTTTCAATATTTACATAACGTGCAGTAAGGTCGGAAGCCACGGTTCTGTATATTGCAATACTGAAAATAAAACTGATCACTAGAATTGCAAGCAAATACCACGCGGTTATCTTTATACGGGCTGACTTAAACATTATTTTTCCTCTCCTATGCGGTAACCAAATCCCCTGATGGTGCCGATTAGCGGTCTTTTGCCCTTAAACGGTTTTTCGATCTTATTCCGGAGATACCTTATATATACTTCCACTGTATTGGGCAGTATATCTGCATCATAGTCCCATACATTTTCAATTATCTGATTTTTGGAAAGTACCTTACCCTTATTTTTCAGTAGAAATTCCAGCAGCGCGTACTCTGTCTTTGAAAGTATTACCGGTCTGCCGGCTCTCCTGACTTTATAACTTATAGTATCAAGGGTAAGATCGTCTACACTGAGTACTGTTCCAAGTGAATCCCTGGGTCTTCTTGAAAGTGCTTTTATGCGTGCCAGGAGTTCCTCGAATGCAAAGGGTTTTGTAAGGTAATCATCAGCACCGCAATTAAGCCCTTCCACCCTGTCCTTTATCTGCCCCCTTGCAGTGAGCATAAGTATTGCAGACCTGATCTTCTCTTTGTTCCGCAGTTTTCTACATATCTCCATTCCATTCATTCCGGGCAGCATAAGGTCAAGGATAATAAGGTCATAATCCTGGATGACCGCCATTCCAAAACCGTCATTTCCATCATAGGAAACATCAACGGCATAGGATTCCTGGTTGAGGCCTTTTTTTATGGAATCCGCAAGCCTTTTTTCATCCTCGATTATTAATATGCGCATAATGACTATATTATAGCAGCTTGCTGAGAACTGCCTGAGAAAGATACTTCACGCAACAACCCCAGCTTAATCTATTTTAGCATATCAAAAATTTTGTTTACTTTTCAGCTCTGGTTTTTTTTGCTCTACTACCCATCCCCGGAATGGGTGTGACGCCAGCAGCTTCTGTTACTATAGTCTGCACCTTATTGGTATCAACAATGATCTTGGCATTATCTTTAAGCGAGTTCTCTACAGCTTCTATTTTTTTAAGTATCTGGGCATTCCCCACAAAATATTTCCGTGCAGCCTCATTTACTACCTTTATCCTGGCAGCATTAGCATCAGCCACCGCCTTGATAGCCTCAGCCTCGCCTTCAGCAGATAGCACCAGCCCACGTTTTATACCTTCAGCTTTTTTGATCTCTGCCCTCTTTTCACCATCGGCCCTTGTCTCCGTAGCAGTAGCTATATCCCGTGCAGCTATCTTTTCCTGCTCTGCTTTTACAACCTTGTTCATAGCATCCTGGACATCCGCAGGTGGTTCTATCTTCTGGATCTCAACTCTTAAGACTTCGACACCATAACTGTTTGTCTCTTTGTCAAGGACAGTCTCTACCCGTGAATTGATATCGCTTCTTTTTTCATTTGCATCAGTCAGGGTCATATTTCCGATAACAGCCCTTAAAGTAGTCCTGGCAAGGCTTGTGAGCTGGGCCCTGTGATTATCCACATTATAGATGCTGGCTTTCACATCCTTGATCAAGTAATAGACTACGGCATCGACCTCAGCGTTCAGCTTATCCTTGGTTATTACCATCTGAGGCAGTACATCTAC
>CAYRTF010000220.1:0-2902 GCA_964427165.1 uncultured Actinomycetota bacterium
TTACTGACGGCCAGATATACCTGGAAACAGATCTTTTCAATGCCGGGGTAAGACCAGCCATCAATGCAGGCGTCTCGGTGTCCAGGGTCGGCGGTAATGCACAGATAAAGGCAATGAAGAAAGTAGCGGGAATGTTAAGGCTTGACCTGGCTCAGTACCGGGAGCTGGAAACTTTTGCCAAATTTGGGACCGAACTGGACAAGGAAACACAGAAACAGCTGGCCAGAGGCGAGAGGACCGTAGAGGTGCTGAAGCAGGGGCAGTATGTCCCAATGACGGTAGAAGAACAGATCCTTATGATCTATGCTCTGACAAACGGTTTTTTAGATGATATAAAAGTAAATGAACTCGCAAGATTTGAAGAACAATACCTGGAGTTTATCAGGACCACTTATCCGAAGATAATAGAGGAGATAAGGGATAAAAAAGATATTTCCGAAAAACTCACTAAATCACTGAATGAAATGATCGGTAAATTTAAGGACAGTTATAGCACATAGGCGGGTATGGCAAGAACCAGGGAAATCAGAAACAGGATAAAAAGCGTTTCCGGCACACGGAAGATAACCAAGGCCATGGAGATGATCGCTTCTTCGAAAATAAGAAAGGCGCAGAAAAGAATACTGGAAGCCAGGCCCTTTATTGATAAGGTCGCAGATTTTATAACTGATATTGCCTGTTACTCGCCGGTGTCGGACCCGCTTCTTACTCCGCATGGCAGCATTGATAATGTCCTGGTATTGGGTATTACTGCCGACAGGGGTCTGTGCGGCGGATATAATTCAAGTATTATCAGGCTGATCGAGGGCACGCTTGAAACGCTCAAGGAAGAGGGCAAGAAATATGAACTTGATATAATCGGAACCAGGGGAAAGAATCATTTCCGGTATATCGGGATCGAGCCAAATGAAGTATATGAGAATCTTTCTGACCATCCAAAATTTTTAGATGCCAGGGAGATAGCAGAAAGAGTGATAGGGAGATACATAGCAGAAGAGATCGACCAGGTCGTAATATGCTATACAAAGTTCAAAAATGCTGCCGAGCAGGTCACATCGTCATTTCAGCTGCTGCCCATACCCTTTACAGAGAAACTGGAGGGCCTGCGCCAATCCGGTTCCGAAGTGGGACTGGTAAAGATCGGGGACAGGGTCTGCAGGATAACACCAGAATTTGCATACGATCCCTCTCAGGCTGCTGTATTAAGATCACTGATCCCTGAATATATCTATACAATAATGTTCATGGCTCTCCTGGAATCAACAGCCAGTGAGACAGGAGCCAGGATGACAGCCATGAAGAGTGCCAGTGATAATGCCGAGGAGATGATAAAGGACCTTACCAGGAAATACCACAGGGCAAGGCAGCAGCAGATCACTATGGAGATAACCGAGATAGTATCTGGCGCCGAAGCCCTGACCGGGTAAAATAATTATCAATGAAAATAAAAATTTGAGATCTATTAAGATTTTAGAGGTGGGAACAAACAATATGACTAAGGATAATAACAGTAAGCTAAACAGGGGCAAGATCGTAAGTATCAGGGGACCGGTTTTGGATATTGAGTTCCCGCCGGGAAAACTGCCTGATATATATAATGCCCTGGAGATAAACCGCTCTGAAGATAAAAAGAAGAAATATCAGAGGGGAAAAATCATTGCAGAAGTCCAGCAGTCCATCGGGGGCAATCAGGTAAGAGCAGTTGCCATGTCTCCTACTGACGGTCTTGACCGGGGCATGGAAGTAATAGATACAGGAAGATCGATAGAGGTCCCGGTGGGGCAGGAAACCCTGGGAAGGCTATTTAATGTATTGGGTGAGACTATTGATGATGGAGGAGAGATCTCTACCAAAAAGAAACTTTCCATACACAGGGAGGCTCCTTCCATTGAAGATATTGAGCCCACTACTGAACTGTATGAAACCGGAGTCAAGGTGATCGACCTCCTGTGCCCCTTTGTCAAGGGAGGAAAGATAGGGATGTTTGGCGGAGCCGGGGTAGGAAAGACAGTTATCATTATGGAGCTTATTCATAATATTGCCACGGAACATGGCGGATTCTCGGTTTTCTCCGGAGTAGGGGAAAGGACCAGGGAGGGAAATGACCTGTATCTTGAAATGAAAGAATCCGGCGTACTGGATAAGACGGTCCTTGTATTCGGGCAGATGAACGAACCTCCGGGAGCCAGGCTGAGAGTGGGGCTTTCGGGCCTGACCATGGCCGAGTATTTCAGGGATTATGAAGGAAAGGACCTGTTACTCTTTATAGATAATATCTTCAGGTTTGTACAGGCGGGACAGGAAGTCTCAACACTTCTGGGCAGGATGCCCTCCGCTGTAGGTTATCAGCCGACCCTTTCCAGTGAGATGGGTGAGCTGCAGGAAAGGATAACTTCCACGAAGAAGGGTTCTATTACTTCGGTCCAGGCCATCTACGTACCCGCAGATGACCTTACTGACCCTGCGCCGGCTACTACATTTTCCCATCTGGATTCTACCGTTGTGCTTTCCAGACAGATCATGGAAAGAGGACTGTATCCTGCAGTAGATCCCCTGGATTCATCTTCACAGATCCTGGATCCCCAATATGTGGGGATAGAACACTATCAGGTAGCCAGTGGCGTGCAGGAAATACTTCAGAGAAATAAGGAACTTCAGGATATTATAGCCATACTGGGGATCGATGAACTTTCAGAGGAAGACAAGCTTACGGTACAGAGGGCCAGGAAGATCGAAAGATTTCTTTCCCAGCCATTTTCAGTAGCGGAGCAGTTTACCGGGCTTGAAGGCAGATATGTAAAGATAGAAGATACGGTTAGCGGCTTTAAAGCGATTGTCGAGGGCAAATATGACGATGTCCCGGAGCAGGCTTTTTATATGGCGGGGACCATTGATGAAGTGG
>CAYRTF010000221.1:0-2068 GCA_964427165.1 uncultured Actinomycetota bacterium
CATATTGTCTGGGAATAACCGATATTGACCCCCTTGAGCATGGCCTGCTTTTTGAAAGATTCTTGAATGAGGAACGCAGAAGCATGCCCGATATCGATATTGACTTTTGTTATGAGAAGAGGAGCCAGGTAATAAAGTATGTTACTGAAAAATATGGGGAAAAAAGGGTTGCACAGCTGATCACATTTGGGACAATGGCTGCAAGACAGGCAATAAGGGATGCCGGAAGGGTGATGGAGATTCCTTATGCCGAAGTCGATAGAGTTGCTAAGATGATCCCGATGGAACTGAATGTCACCATAAAAAATTCACTTGAGATGGCCCCTGAGCTCAAAGAAGTATATGATAATGATTACCGGATGAAAGAAGTCATAAAGATGGCGATATCGCTTGAAGGAATTGCCCGCCAGGACTCAATACATGCTGCCGGCGTAGTTATATCTGCAGAGGACCTCTATAACTATACGCCAATACAGCGGGAGGGCGATACTGATATTGTAACACAGTATAAGATGGAGGATGTCCAGGAAATAGGACTGCTCAAAATGGACTTTTTAGGTCTGAGGACCCTCTCGCTTATTGACAAAGCACTGTTTTTAATCAAAAAAACTGTAAATATTGATATTGATATCAATAAGATCGCTCCTGATGACGAGAAGACCTACAAAATGCTTGCTGAGGGCGACTGCCTGGGGGTGTTTCAGCTTGAAAGCTCCGGCATGAGGGAGCTGGTTGTCAATCTAAAACCAGATAAATTCGAGGATCTTGTGGCACTGCTTGCGCTTTACAGGCCCGGACCGCTTCAAAGTGGGATGGTAAATGATTTTGTGGAGAGCAAGAATGGAAGAAAAAAAATAAAGTATCCTCACCCGAGCTTAAAACCCATACTTGAAGATACTTATGGGATAATACTCTATCAGGAGCAAGTAATGGGTATTGCTTCCGAGCTTGCAGGTTTTTCAATGTCTGAAGCTGATATACTTAGAGGGGCCATTAGTAAAAAGAAAAGGAAGCTCCTCGCAGAACAGAAACACAAGTTTATCGATGGCGCCAAAAGCAGGGGGATAGATGAAGGAATATCGACAAGCATATTTGAGCTTGTAAACCATTTTGCTGAATATGGTTTTAATAAATCCCATAGCGCGGCATATGCCATGATATCCTATCAGACAGCTTATCTTAAGGCTAATTTTCCAGTACAGTTTATGGCTGCTATTTTAAGCATTAGAATGGGCAATCAGGATAAGGTGGCGCAATATGTGCACGATACAAGAAGAATGGGAATAACCGTACTGCCTCCTGATATCAATGAAAGCTTTTCCGATTTTACAGTAGTTGAAGATTCAATACGTTTCGGGTTATCTGCGATAAAGAATGTCGGTACAAATGTAATAGAGAGTATCGAAGGAGAAAGGAAAAACAATGGAAAATTCACTGGCTTTATTGATTTCTGTGAAAGAGTAGAGACTACAGTGCTAAACAGGAAGACTCTTGAAAGCCTTATTAAAAGCGGTACTTTTGATTCCCTGGATCAGAGCAGGAAATTTCTTTTTGAGAATTTTGAAAAGATAACTGAAGAAATCTTAAAAGTCAGGAAAGAGAGGGATAAGGGCCAGTTTTCATTGTTTGACAATGGTGATGGAGAGCAGGAAAAAATGATGTTTAACGGGATAATGGATAAAAAGGGTCAAAAAGAAGAATACCGGCCAAAGCAGTTATTAAATTTTGAAAAAGAAATGCTGGGACTGTATATATCCGGTCATCCACTATCAGAATATGAGAATAGCCTTATGGGCCTGACTCCAATATCTAAACTCCCGGACATAGAGGACAAGGCCACTGTTACTATTGGTGGAATAATAACCAATATCAAGAATATATACACAAAAAGGGATCAGCAGATGTGTTTTATTGATTTCGAGGATATTGAAAATAATCTTGAAGTAATTGTTTTCCCTACTGTGCTTGAAAAATACAGGGAATTTATAGTTGAAGACAGAATACTAAAGATGAAGGGCAAGGTCGATAAAAAGGAAGACCAGATAAAACTACTGGCAAATGAATTTTC
>CAYRTF010000221.1:2078-2900 GCA_964427165.1 uncultured Actinomycetota bacterium
ATTTAAAGTAGTAAATGGAAATGATCATAAACCGGAGAAGACTTATAGCCTTCCGGAGGGTTTTAAAGTAAAACCCGGGGATAAGCTTTTTAATGAGATAAAAAAAGATTTCGCTGGAAAAGTCTTCAGTGAATAGTTTGACCATTGGGAGCCTGTCCGAGAATTGGGACCTAGATCTGCAGGCTCTTATATTAAAGCAATAAAGGAGAATCATAAATGAAAGATTTGAATTTTGCGGTTATAGGAGCCGGACATGGGGGGAAAGCCCTGGCTGCACACCTGGCTGTAAAAGGTTTCTCGGTAAACCTGTACAACCGTACATTATCAAGAATAAAACCAATAATAAAGATGAAGGGCATAGAGCTTGAAGGAGAGATCAGGGGTTTTGGGCGCCTGGGCCATGTCACTGATGATATAGAGAAAGCAATAAACGGGACAGATGTAATAATGATAGTGGTGCCTGCAAACGGACATGCACCCATTGCTGAGCGGTGCGCCCCTTTTCTAAAAAAAAGCCAGGTAGTAGTATTAAATCCCGGAAGGACCTGTGGTGCGCTTGAGTTTTTGCAGGTACTCCGGGAAAACAATAATCATGAGGATATCACTATTGCGGAGACCCAGACTTTTATATACGCAAGCAGGGGAATGGGTCCGGCTACGGCAAAAATATTCAGGATAAAACAGGCCATACCGGTTGCGGCCATACCATCAGAAAAAACAGGTGAAGTCGTAAGAAAGCTTAATATGGCATTTTCTGAATTTATCTCCGCATCTGATGTGATAGAGACAAGTTTTAATAATATGGGTGCCGTGTTCCATCCT
>CAYRTF010000222.1:0-2893 GCA_964427165.1 uncultured Actinomycetota bacterium
AAATTATGGCAGTGCGGAAAGCCATCTGTGAGCAGTAACGACCAGTATATTATTATTCTTATTCTTATAAATCTTTTTAATATTATCTTTTTTTACAAGCTGGACCGCAGGAATATTTAAAATATCCTGGAACTTAATAATGCTTGCAGGAGGTTTATCATCAGATGATTTTGTTTCCAACATAAGCAGGGGTTTATTATTTTTTGTTATAAGGAAGTCTACTTCCTGCTTGTCTTTATCTCTGAGATAATTAAGAGCAAAATTTCCCCAACCATGATCTCTCCACATCTCAACAGCTCTTAATAATTCTAGAGCTACCAGATTTTCAAAACGGGCGGCCTCATTCTCAATGACTGGATAATTAAACAAATAGATCTTTTTCTCCTTAAGAATGCTTCTGGAAATTTTTTTAGTCCATGGAGAAATCCTAAAAGTAAGATAAAAAGAATCAAAAAGCAGCAGCCAGTTTTTAACAGTATCAAAAGCTACTTGTAGATCCAGTGCAAGATTATTTATTGAAAAAGGACTCCCCACCCTCGAAGGTATAAGGGCAAAAAGCGTTTCTACCAGGTCAAGATTACGTATATCTGCAAATGTTGCCAGATCATTCCGCACAATTTGTTGTCCATATGTCTGGGACCATGCGGACCAGAAAGATTTTTTGCCCTTTATAAAGGGTTCCGGGAATCCGCTGAGTTCCATAAGATTGTGAAAATTATCAGCTGTATTTCCAGATATGATATCTTCGAAATCTTTCAGGGGATTTTTTAAAAAATCTGTAAAATCTCTTTTTGGTGATTGGAGCTCAGATAATGTGAAGGGGAAAATATGGAACTTAAGATACCGGCCTGCAAGTGAATCCCCGGCTTTTCTCGAATATTCAAGACGTCCGCTTCCGGTAACAAGAAATTTGTATTCCTTTTCAAATTGATCATAAACGCCTTTAAGATAATTCTTCCAGTCCCTGTATTTGTGTATTTCATCAAGGACAACAAGGGGTTTTGATGAAAGGCTGCTTCTTGGTGTTTTAGAAAAAAATACAGGATCGGCTATAAGTTTTCTCTTGTCAGCATCTATATCCCAGTTGAAGTAGACAACATCCTGAAAATCCTTTGCGGCAATGTCCCGGGCGAAAGTAGTCTTGCCGCACTGACGGGGCCCTGCAAGCAATATTAAGGACTTATCGGGGAGAAGCTTATCCCAAATGTCTTTATAGATCGTTCTTTTATTCATGATAAAAGTTTATACCATACTGGGAAATAGTCAAGTAAATTTCCGAGTATACATGAAATACAGTAATGGCCTGTATATCTCCTTAGGAAGTGGATACTAACGAATTAGATGAATATATAATGGATCTTAAATAATAGGCCTTTTCTATGTAAATATCTCTAGTCTTTATATGTATATACACAAATACATATATAAATTACAATAGGACACATGTCTACTAATGCACCAGTCCTAAATAAAAGCACAAAAGAATACAGAAGAAGAAGGCCCGAGTACAGCCCATATTACCAGTGCATCGAAGACTATTATGAACAGTTTAAAAGATCATATGATAGAAATTTCTGCCAAAAATATGGATACCTGAGACCACATATAGAAAAAGTGATCTATCAGTACCTAGACTGTGGAATCCTTCATAATGGTTTTGCCAGATTGAAATGCCGTGCTTGCGGTCATGAAAAATTATTAGCATTTTCCTGCCGGCGCAGACATTTTTGTCCTACTTGTCACGCCAGGCGGATTGTCGAGTTTGGCGAATGGTTGTGCGGGGGTGTTCTAAAAAAAGTTCCTCACAGGCACTTTGTATTTTCCATGCCAAAGATCTTAAGGAAATATTTTCTATTTAACAGAGACCTGCTTAAAGACCTCTCTAGGATCGCCTGGGAGATAGTAAAAGAATATTATATAAATACCTGCAGAAAAGAGGAGGGAAGCCCGGCGGCAGTGGCAGTCATCCAGACATTCGGGGATTTCCTGTCATTTAACCCTCATATCCATATACTGGCAGCAGATGGCTGCTTCTCGTCTGACGGCTTCTTCTACGTACCCTCAATAAATATCAATACAGAATCAATTGAGAAACTATTTATACACAGAATATTTAAGTTGCTTCTTAAAAAAGGTCTTATCACTGAAGGGACAATAGAGCTAATCTCTTCCTGGCGACATACTGGATTCAGTACCTACTGCGGAAAGAGAATAAACCCAAAAGATAAAAGATCAACAGAGAATCTGGCAAGATATATCATAAGGGCGCCATTTTCACAGAAGAGAATGAAATACTATCCGGACAGACCTATGATAACATATGAGTCTAAATATGGAAGGCAGGTAGCCGAGTTTGATCCTCTTGAATGGCTGGCAGCCCTTGTCTCTCATATACCGGATAAAGGCGGGCAGACTGTGAGGTATCTCGGCTTCTATAGCAACGTTACAAGAGGCAGGCTGAAAAAAGAGGATGGTGAGCCCGAGTTCCATATCATAGAAGACGAATGTCCCGGAAGGCTAAATAGGTCCTGGGCACGGCTTATACAGAAGGTATATGAAGTGGATCCGCTTACCTGTTCCCGCTGCGGAGGTCAGATGAGAATAATAGCCTTCATAGAAGATTATAAGATTGTAAAGAAGATACTTGACTGGCTTAAAATATATGAGTTTGGTAAAAAGAGGGCTCCTCCAAAAATAAATACTTCTCCTGATGAGTTTGATGAATATATCCGGGATGACTATATAAACTGCGATCATGTGTGTTAGGTTAATTATAGAACCTAAGGGTACTGGCCTGTCATAAAACTGGTACGGATATGATGTTTTTCTTACCTCTTTATACTCTTCACGTATTTACTGCTTTAAGCATATTAATTTATCATGCTTTTTAAAT
>CAYRTF010000223.1:0-2869 GCA_964427165.1 uncultured Actinomycetota bacterium
TCTGTAGAAATAAAAGAAGAGACTGGCAAAAAACTGGTAGAGATACTTATAAGAAAAAATTTTAGAAGTGACGGGACCCTGGTTGAGCTGATATCTTTCCAGAGGGGATTTGATACGATCGAACTTTCAAAGATCCAGGATAATATAGATCCATCCACATCAAATCTCATTTCCAAGGAATTCGCATTTAAGAGGAAAGTCTTTCCATTTAAGCTTATAGACAGCACCCTTCATGTCGCGATGACCGACCCAAGGGATATAAATGCTATTGATGAGATAAGACTTCTAACAGGATATAATGTAAAACCGTTTATTACTACCGAAAAAGACATTAATGACATCATAAAGCTCTATACTTCAGATGATTACAGCTTAAAAGAAGTCCAGGAGATAATGAAGGATGCAGACCTCACCATTGCTGACAAATATGAAGAGGATCTTGCAGAGAAAAATCCTCTTGTGAGACTTGCAAACCAGATATTGCTAAAGGCGATATCTCTCAGGGCAAGTGATGTCCATATAGAACCTCAGGAAAAGAGCTGCACAATAAGATTCAGGGTAGATGGTGTTCTTCAGAAAATAAAGGATGTTCCCAAGACGGTTCAGAGGCTGCTGATCTCCCGTTATAAGATCATGGGAGGTCTCGATATAACCGAAAACAGGCTCCCGCAGGACGGCAGGGGTTCCATCAATTTTCAAAACAGGATGATAGACCTCCGGTTTGCCTCTATTCCCTCTGTCTATGGTGAGAATATTACAGTAAGGATATTAGACAGGGATGACAGCGTATTTGACCTTGATAAGAGCGGTATGCTTCCGGAAGATTTTAAGATTTATAGTAAAATGATATCAATACCCCACGGTTCAATAATGATAACGGGCCCCACAGGTTCCGGGAAGACTACGACATTATATGCAAGCCTTAACCGCATAGCTGATATAGAGAAGAAAATATTTACTATTGAGGATCCGGTTGAATACAGGTTTCCCCAGATAATACAGGTCCAGGTGAACCAGAAGATAAACCTGGATTTCTCAAGGGGGCTGAGGGCAATGCTCCGTAGTGACCCCGACATCATAATGGTGGGCGAGATAAGGGATCTTGAAACGGCTAAGGTCGCTATGGAAGCCTCTATAACGGGACATCTTGTGCTGACCACGCTTCATACCAATGATGCGCCTTCGAGCCTTACAAGGCTGATGGAGATGGGGCTTGAGTCCTATATGATATCGTCTGCTGTAAAATGTATAGTCGCACAGAGGCTTGTGAGAAGGCTTTGTGAGAACTGCAAGAAGGAGATCGACATTTCCGGTATTCCTCTTGATAAAGAGATAGTCCCAATACTGAAAGGTAAAAAGATATTTACCAGAGAAGGTTGTAGCAGATGCAATAATACCGGTTATTTCGGAAGAATCGGTATTTTTTCAGTACTGGTAATATCTAAAAAGATCAGGGAAATGCTTCTTGAGAGAAAGAGTGTAGACATGATCAAGGAAGCAGCCAGGAAAGAAGGGATGAGGACACTGCCGGAAGCTGCAGCGGAAAAAATAGCGGCAGGCATTACTTCCCTTGATGAGATGTACCGCGTAGTGATGTAGATTTAGATTATTATTTTATTATTTCAAACAATACGGATGGGCCCTGCTTATTATTGATATGGTTAAAGATAATTTTGTTCACTTACATGTCCACAGTGAATATTCATTGCTTGATGGTGCGACAAGGATAAAAGGACTGGTAGAAAAAGCAGCCAGGCTGGGGATGCCCGCAGTGGCCCTTACTGACCACGGTGTGATGTACGGGGCAATAGAATTTTATAAGGCTGCAAAAAAAGCAGGCATAAAGCCCATAATCGGATGTGAAGTCTATATGGCGCCAAAGAGCCGCTTTGAAAAGCAGGCGAGCAAGGGCAAAAGGGAGGACACTTCTTATCACCTGACTCTTTTGGCCACAAATAATCATGGATATCAAAACCTGATGAGGCTTGCCAGTTTTGGTTTTCTTGAGGGTTTCTACTATAAGCCAAGAATCGATATGGAGCTGCTTGAAAAGTACCATGAGGGCCTTATCGCATTAAGCGGATGCATAGCGGGAGAAATACCCAGGCACATAATTTCGGGCGATTACGGGGCCGCGGCCAGAACGCTGGAGAGATTTACCGGTATTTTTGGAGAGGATAATTTCTATCTTGAACTGCAGGATTCAGGGATACCCGAGCAAAAAAAAGCTAATAATGGATTAATAAAGCTCTCAAAAGAATACGGTGTACCGCTTGTGGCGACAAATGATGTTCACTACCTTGAAAAGGAAGATAATGGTTTTCACGATGTACTGCTCTGTATTCAAACTGGATCCACCATCAATGAGACTGATAGATTGAAATTTTCTACCGACCAGTATTACTTCAAGGATTTTCAGGAGATGTCGGATCTTTTTCAGGGACAGGAAGAAGCTATCAAAAATACACTCAAGATAGCCCAGAGGTGCAATACTGAATTGGAATTCGGGATGGACCTTATACCCGCATTTAAGACACCCGGGGACATTAAACCAGAGAAATACCTGGAGGAGCTCTGCTCTGAGGGTGCAAAAGCAAGATATGGCGGCATATCCGAAGAAGTAGAAGCAAGAATGAAAAAAGAGCTTGGTGTCATAGAGAAGATGGGATTTGCCCAGTATTTTCTTATTGTCTGGGATTTTGTACATTTTGCAAAAGAAAATGGGATAAGAGTCGGGCCGGGAAGAGGCTCTGCCGCCGGCAGCATAGTCTCTTATTGTCTGGGAATAACTGATATTGATCCTCTTGAGCACGGGCTGCTTTTTGAAAGATTCTTGAATGAGGAACGCAGAAGCATGCCCGATATCGAT
>CAYRTF010000224.1:0-2827 GCA_964427165.1 uncultured Actinomycetota bacterium
GGATATAAAGGGAATAATTACCGGAAGCAGCCTTTCAGATAAGGCAAAAAAAATATCCCTTGATATATTTAAATGTGTGGCTTCGGCTGAGGCAAAGATCCATAACCGGAGCATCGAAGAAGTTCACTTCCATGAAGTCGGGGCAGTTGATTCCATTATAGATATCGTGGGTACTGTTATCGGTATACAGTATTTTAAAATAGATAAGGTATATTGCAGCCATATCCCGCTGGGAAGCGGAACCATTGATTCATCCCACGGAAAACTCCCTATCCCGGCTCCGGCCACACTGGAGATCCTGAAGGGTGTACCA
Source organism: uncultured Actinomycetota bacterium (assembly GCA_964427165.1). Classification (GTDB taxonomy): domain Bacteria; phylum Actinomycetota; class Humimicrobiia; order Humimicrobiales; family Humimicrobiaceae; genus M55B120. The sequence continues at coordinate 314 of CAYRTF010000224.1, forward strand.
GTATATCAGGGGGATTTTGACTTTGAGGTGACGACTCCTACAGGGGCATCGATAGTAAAGACATTAGCCTCTGGTTTTGGGAAAATCCCGGATATTGAGATTAAAGGCACCGGATATGGCGCAGGAACAAAAAATGTAACGGTAGACCACAAGTACCACCACCGAAGCCGTGGATTGCCAAATGTCATGAGGGCCGTACTTGGCAGGGAGGTAAAAGCAACACCCGGGAATAGCAGTATCCGTGGTAATTTTTTAGATAAAATATTCCATGAGGGAGATACCATAATGCTTTCTACAAATATTGATGACAGCACTCCTGAAATAATGGGATATGTGATGGAGAAGCTGAATACAAGCAAAGGGGTTCTTGATGCATGGCTCCAAAACATTTATATGAAAAAAAACAGGCCGGCATTTAAAATAAACATTATCTGTACAAGTGAGGAAGAAAATAATATTGCTGAGATAATATTTAAGGAGACAAGCACTCTTGGGATACGCAGGGAAACTATAAACCGCTACTGTCTTGAAAGAGAAAAACAGCTCTTAAAACTTCCATATGGAGAGATAGAAATAAAAGTAGCAAAGCTAGACGGTGATGTAGTTAATAGTTCTCCTGAATATGAATCGTGTAAGAAGCTTGCAAAAAAGACCGGAAGGTCCCTTAAGGATATTTACCGGGATATTGTCCTGTCTCTCTCTGAAAGATAATATTTCAAGGTCTCCTGTATTATTGCCACTGTGGGAACAGCAATAAGAAGTCCCCAGAAACCAAAAAGCGCTCCGCCCGCTATAAGGGAGAATATTATAAGACCCGGATTCACACCTACCTGGTATTTCATTATATTTGGCGATATCACATAATTATCGATCTGCTGAACAACAATAAATAGAATTATTACAAGAAGAGCCTTAAGCGGTGATATAAACAGCGCCGCAAGCGCCGCAGGTATGCCGCCGATCAGCGGCCCAAGCAGTGGGATAAGATTGAATATACCAGCAATAGCCCCAAGGAGCACGGCAAAGTCTACCTTAAGGACAAGAAGGACTATGGTGCATAGTACACCCACAATAATAGATACGAGGATCTGTCCCCTTATATACCTCCCGATCACATGGTTTATCCTGTCCATTGTATTTACTACCTGATTCCTGAACTTTATCGGTATGATACTTGTAAACCCCTTCCTGAGCTTATCGATATCTTTTAAAATATAGATACCCAGAAGCGGACCCACTACCAGGTAAAGCACAATATTTATAATGGATCTTGTAAATGCCGTAGCCTGCTCAAACAGGTTCATCTCCTCAAAATTAAATCTTCCCATAAAGTACTGCGTGATAGCATTGGTGTCGGGCGCTACGATATTTTTCCCGGTAAGGTTCTCGATGGATTCTATGAGGATGCTTTCATGGAAAAAAGTATCGATCGTATCATTCAGGTTCTGCAGATATTGAGGAAACTTATCTATAAATACTTTGAACTGGTCCACTATTACGGGGATAAGAAAGAAAAATATCAGCCCGACTATTCCCGTAAACAATATATAAGTTATTGCCAATGCAAAACCCTTGCGCATCTTCCTATTAAGCAGATGCATCAGGGGCGATACAAGGTAGGCAATTGCCATTGCTATAAAGAGAGGTATTACAGCTATCCTTATGAGGTATATCACATAGAAAAAAAGAGCTGCTATTAGAAGGAAACCGATAACAGACCAGGAGAATATTCCAATTCTTTTTACCGTATCTCTATTTTGAGAGGATCTTATTTTTCTCATCATTATTTATTATAGTATATTTTTTTTAAAAATATAATTGTAATGGGCTCCTTATAATTGAAGTAGCCATGCAATTATGATAAAGTTTAATTTCATAAATTATAAACTTAAAGACTATCTTTAGGATAAATATATGCCCGAAGAATCAATTGCCGCTTATATTAATAATACCGCAGCTTTTGTAATTTTTATCCTGGTCTGCATGATAGTGTTTGCCCTGATATATCTTATCTCTATAAATATAAGGAAAAAAGTCCTTTCGAGAAATCAGGATACTTCCCGTATAGATATTGACGCAAATAAGAGGGGTACCGGTTTCAAGGAAGAAGATAAGAGTGGGAATTACCCACCAGCTCAGGCCCCTGACCCATACTTAAGAAAAAATATAGCGCTTTTAGGTTTTATCTTTGTCTTTATGATCCTATCCGTTATGCTGGCTCTTGTTGTATTTTACTATTCCTGGAATATGGGGATCAATAACGGACTTTATATGATCGGTGTGGTATTTTTTGGTTTTATGGTCCTGCTTATCTTTATTTCCAGGTCCGGGACCATTAATAAATAAAAGCGTATAGAAAAACAGATATAAGGTGTCTATTTGGCTCCAAATGTAGAAAAAAGTAATTTAAATATAATCGTACCGGGCTTTGGATGCTGCAGAGGGGAGATCCTTGCAACAAAAGGGCCCCTCTATGATATACAGAGGTTTGGTATAAATTTTGTAAATACCGCA
>CAYRTF010000225.1:0-2788 GCA_964427165.1 uncultured Actinomycetota bacterium
GCCCGGTTGTCCTTGAACCCCCTGTATATGTTTTTTGCCAGTTTACCTAATGCTATTAAAACGTCAATATCTTTTCTGATCAGATATTTTCCAATATCATAATGAAGCTCTTCCGAACGGTCCCCCAGTTCCAGCATATCACCAAGTATGGCCACGCAACGCCTATTATTCTTCTCTCCTATAAGACAAAGCGTATCTATAGCTTTTCTCATCGAAAGCGGACTGGCATTGTAGCAATCATTTAAAAGGGTTATATCACCTGAATCTATTATTTCCATCCTGTATTTCTCTATGGCCGCACTCTCAATGCCGCTCTTTATCTTCCCGGGACTCACGCCAAGATAGTCGCATATTCCAGCTGCAAGACAGCTATTATATATATTATGATATCCAGGAAGATTTAGCTTTACCGAGATTTTTTTATGATTACTTTTAAAAAAATCAAAGCTAAACCTTCCCCACTCATCCGGAGCCAGGTCTATAAAATTATAATCAAGTCCATTATTGCGGCCAAATTCAATAATATCGGCCCTTATATTATCCTTAATATAAGGAGTCATCCTATCGTCTGCGTTAAGAAATAGTTTTCCTCCATTTTTGTATATGACACTGGCGATCTCCGCTTTGGCCATAGCGATCTCTTTAATATCTGTAAAAAACTCAAGATGCGAATTTCCTATAGCAGTTATAGCGCCGATGCTTACATTGCATATATCAGCCAGAGGGCCCACCTGGTTCTTGCCTCTCATTCCCAGTTCTGCTATGAAAAAATCTGTATTTTTTCCTATATTTAACATCGCTGCGGCTATACCTACCTCAGTATTATGATTTTTAGGTGTATGTACCACATCAAAGTCCTGGGATAATATGCTTACTATGATATCCCTTGCCGTGGTTTTACCTACACTGCCTGTTATGGCGATAACCACAGGATCAAATCTCATCATGGAACACCTGGCAAGCTCCTGATAGAAGACCAGCGCATCATCTGTCTCCAGTACCAATTCTGTGAATTTCTTTTTATTTTCATATTTCTTCAAGGTCTTCTGTATTTTTCCTTTATGTCTCCGGCTATACACAAAACCACCTGCACCGGCCCTGACTGCATCTTCGATAAAATCATGGCCGTCAAAGTTTTCCCCCTCTATTGGAATAAAGAAATCGCCCGCCGAAAGTGTCCTGGTATCTGTTGATATGCACTTGATAAAGCTACCCGCATCACCACTGATCATTGCCGCTCCAGTACCCCTGACAACCATATCAATTTTAATTTTTTCCTTTATTCTCATTTCTCCAACTCTTCACTATTTCAGGATCATACAGGTGTATTCTTCTACCGTTCTCAAACTCCTGGTAGTCTTCATGTCCTTTTCCAGCTACCAGAACAATATCTGATTCCCCGGCCATATCCATTGCATGGTGGATAGCTTCTTTTCTATCTAAAATAGTCATATAGTCTTTAGAACCCTCTTCTTTCAGGCCTTCCTCTACCATTGCGATTATATCCTCAGGTCTCTCGGACCTGGGATTATCTGAAGTTATGATAGTGAAATCTGCAATCCTTGCAGAAACCGCACCCATTAATTTCCTCTTTTTTCTATCCCTGTCTCCCCCGCAACCAAAAACAGAGAGCAGTCTTCCTCCGCGATCAAGAATATCTTTTGCTGTCTTCAAGACGTTTTCCAGCCCATCGGGTGTATGTGCATAATCAACTATCACTGTAGGGCCGGGACCATGGTCGATCTTTTCAAACCGTCCGCCAAATCCCCTCATCGATTCCGGGCCCGCTATTATACTGGTCCTTTTAATCCCGATCTCAAATCCTGTGCTTATAGCTGCAAGTATATTGTAAATATTAAAAATACCGCATAATGACGACCTGATCTCCATATCTTCCTTGTTTTTCCTCTTCAATATCATACTGATCCCTGTTACAGAACTCTTTATATCAGAAGCTCTCATGTCTGCATTTTTATCTTCTATCGAATACGATACCTTATTCAGGTCCGTCATCTTATATAATTTTTTTCCAAGATCATCATCAAGATTTATTATAGCGCTTCTTCCGCCGAATATTTTACGGTAGGCCGGGTCAAAAAGCCTGGATTTGACTTTAAAATATTCTTCTATCGTCCCATGATAATCCAGATGATCCTGTGATAGATTCGTGAATACAAAATGATCAAAATCGATATGATCGACCCGGTGCAGATCTATAGAATGAGAAGATACTTCCATGCAGACATATTTCACATCATTTTCCAGGCTCTCCGCAAAAAACCTGTGCAGGTCAAGCGATTCCGGGGTTGTCCTGTCCATATATACTTCCCTCTCATCAATATATGATTTAAATGTAGTAATGATGGAAGTCTTAAAGCCCGCACATTTAAGGATAGAATTTATCAGATAGCAAGTGGTCGTCTTCCCATTTGTCCCGGTTATTCCTATTATTTTCAATGATCTTGAAGGATTACCAAAAAAGTTGGCACTCACCTGCGGCAATGCTTCTCTTGTGTCCTTTACTATTATCTGTATGATCCCGGGCGCAATGTCCAGCTTCCTCTGGGACATTACAGCTGCTGCTCCATTTTTTACAGCATCACGGGCAAACCGGTGTCCGTCCAGCTTAAATCCTTCAACAGCCGCAAACAAAAAACCATTTCTTACTGTCCTGGAATCTATAGAAATATCACTTATCTCTATTTTGGCATCACCGTATATTTTTTTTACAACTATACCCTCAAGCATGCTGGAAAGTCTCATAAGGGATCTTTCTATCTGAGGAGCC
>CAYRTF010000226.1:0-726 GCA_964427165.1 uncultured Actinomycetota bacterium
TTTGATATTGATATAATGATGCTGGCTTGTTTGGGATGGGTAGTTCCTTAAATCTCAAAACAAGCCTCTTCATCGTCCATATTTTCCTCCTTACATATTTTTTCTTATAACTATTAACTTATTTCTATCACCGACCCCCTTTCGATTATTTCAACCGGTAACACAATTTTTTTATTTTTGATTTTCTTCCCCTCTATCTTATCAATCAGTAGACTCATTGCAGTTTTTCCCATAGTCTTTTTAGGTTGTTTGACACTGGTAAGAGGTGGAGAAAGATATTCACATATTGAATCACTATTAAAACCGACAACTGAAATATCTTTGGGAACTTCATGTCCATTATCTTCAATAGCTTTCATAGCGCCAAGGGCCATGAAATCAGCGATTGCGATAAATGCAGTTGCTGGATATCCCATTTTTAAAAAATTATCAACTATACTATATGTTCTTTTCATAGCATCAAATCGCACCTCATTATCAATCATTATCAGATTTTCATCTATGCTTATTCCATGTTTTCTAAGGCTCTCACAGTAACCCATATAGCGTTCCTTAACCGTTGTCTGGTTATTAAAATTCATAGTAATATATGCGATTTTCTTATGCCCCAGCCTAATTAAATAATCTACGATATTTTCCATTGCCAGTTTATTATCAATGAGCACAGATGAGATCTCATCATCTTCTATTTGTCTGTCAGTCAGCACGATTGGAGTTCCATTATTT
>CAYRTF010000226.1:736-1386 GCA_964427165.1 uncultured Actinomycetota bacterium
CCGTCAACTGACTGGTTTAAAAGGATGTCTGTCTGTTTTTCTTCTTCTTCTTTGTTGTAGAATGTACAACACAATACAAGAGTATAGTTTCTTTTCCTGGCTTCCTCCTCCATGCCGGCGATTACTTGAGAGTAAAAGACTTCTGCTATGTCAGGCACTACAATTCCTACTGTCCTTAAGGACTTTTTCCTAAGGCCACGTGCTATCGGGTTAATCCTGTAATTGAGTTTTGAAATTGCTTTGTTAACCTTTTTTTTCTTGTCCTCTGAAACAAATCTTGATTTGTTTATAACGCTCGATACAGTAGCTGGTGATACTTTTGCCTCCAGGGCTACGTCATATATGGTAGGTCTCCTATTTTTATCCTTATCTGTCATATTCTTGAATTAGATCTAGATTATTAAATTATTATTTTGGAGGATATCGATTTCCGAAATCGATTCCCGATATCGATTTTATACCATATATTATCTCAATAGTCAAATAAATTATTTTTATGATACTGTTATTGAACGATTTTTATTGCAGCAATACCCTGTATGTGTTTCAATAGCGGACCAGAACCAAATATCTACATACCAGTTCGGAATTTCTGGTGCAATGGCTCAGGCTTAATCAAAGAGGGATTAATAAATTACTTCTAATATTTA
>CAYRTF010000226.1:1396-2779 GCA_964427165.1 uncultured Actinomycetota bacterium
AATATTTAGTTATCAATAGATTTGTCTAATTCTTATCCGGCATATCAGGATTACAGTCAGGACCGAAGAATTTAAGTATAACCAGGGGTTCATGGCCTGTATTTCTAATTGTGACCCCTGCATTAGCTGTTGGATAAGGAACAAAAAATTCATCTCTTGTAAGATCACCGTATCTAATCATCACCGGTGATTCTATATCAATATCATTCATCTTCCCATGTCCCTGGAGGACTATGGTACCATATGCTCCCGTATCTTTTATTGTCACCTCTGTTCCGGAATAAACTGTAAGTTCTTTAGTGGAAAATACTTCCTGTCCCTCTATCCTTCCATAGACTACCCATCTCTCCGTATAATTTTCCGGTGTATTATTTTTTATCTCAATAGGTGAAAGGAAAAATCTTTTTTTAAAGTCTGGAGCGGTATTTTTCTCCCAGTCAAGTGTGCCAATAAGGAAATCCAGATCATCTTTTTTATCTTCAGGGACATCTTTAGACAGGAGTTCTTTTCCTATGGGTTTGCCGGATGGAAGGGACTCAAACATCATATATACATCTGAAGCCCATTGAGGTTCAAATGAACACAAAGATCCCGGAGCATGAAGTATCCCGGGGGGAAGAAGCCATCCTGTACCTAACTCAAGCCTGTAGGCTTTGGACAGATCAAGTATCTTATTATCTCCCTCGTCAAATGCAGCCAGACATTTTTTAAGTTCTACTTTGGTCGTACCCGGCTCAAGTCCAAAGAAAGTATATGGGAACTCATTTCCGGTAAAGTTTACCTGAGGTGGAAAATAATAGCTTTCAGGTTTTCCGTCCATCCCTATAAGTTTTGCATGCTTCTCCCCTATATGCACGTGATGGGGTAGAGCCTCCATATTGTCAAAAAATTTTGCAAAGATCTTAAGTCCTCCCCACTTTGACATGACTTTTTCCCCGAGTACTTCAGTTCCTGAAGACTCTATCAGGTCTTTTAGGAGCATCTTTTCATCTCCTGAGACTACATAGGAAAGACCTTCATCAGGAGGTGTTCCGGGCCCATTATCTGCAGGGCAGGTGGAAGAAAACCATCTTTCATCTATTCCTCCCCTGCTGGCCCCCAGCGCAAAGAGGTCGTCCGGATGAAGCTTTAACCTTCTTCCGGGTATACAAAAGACCCGCGGCACCCAGGCCGGAGCCAGCTGGAGCAGGCCATTATTCTCTCCCATGGTTTTTTTAAAAAAATCCTTTGCTTTCTTATTCATTTTTTCACTCCTTAAATATTTTTATTACCCTGCCCATAGTAGGCATCTTTCCCATGCTTCCTCCGGTAATGCTTATCGAGAAGCGTCTTCTTGATACCCTTAACTGATCCTTCCAGCACTATTGACCTATAAGCAAGCAT
>CAYRTF010000227.1:0-2764 GCA_964427165.1 uncultured Actinomycetota bacterium
GTATAAATATATCTGGCACGAATATAGATAAAGGCCCTGCGGATCTATGGATAACAATAGGAAATACATATACTTTGATCACAGCGCCACCACTCCCGTGCTTCCTGAAATAGCCGGGGTGGTATGCGAGTGTTTTTCAAAATTTTATGGGAATGCCTCCGAGCCCCATACACCTGGCCATCAGGCAAAGGAACTTCTTGACAGCTCAAGACTCGCCATAGCAAACGCCCTGGGAGCAAAACCCAGGGAAATAGTCTTTACAAGCGGAGGAACTGAAAGTGATAATCTTGCGATCCTGGGTATTGCGGAAGCTTACCATAAAAAAGGAAACCACATAATAACCTCTGAAATTGAACACCCTGCAGTACTTATGCCTCTAAGATATCTCTCGCGTAAAGGTTTTAAGATCACAAGGGTCGGTGTGGATAAATACGGCATGGTCGCTCCTGACGATATAAGGAAGGCTGTCACAGACGGCACTATCCTCGTCTCCATAATGCATGCAAATAATATTGTGGGGACCATCCAGCCTATCTTTGAGATCGGTAAGTTTTTAAAGGAAAGGCAAATATTATTTCATACCGATGCGGTCCAGTCGTTTTGCAGCATAGATACGCAGGTAGATGATCTCAATGTGGATCTCCTATCTATCTCCGGACATAAATTTTATGCTCCCAAAGGTATTGGCGCCCTCTATGTCAGGAAGGGTACAAAAATAATGCCCCGGCTCCTTGGAGGAGGCCATGAACACGGAATACGGTCATCAACTGAGAACATTCCCGGGATAGCTGGGCTTGCAAAAGCCGTACAGATCGGTCAAAAAAATATCAAAGAAAAATTTAAAAATATTTCGGCGCTAAGGGATTATATAAAGAATTCGCTTCTTGAAAAGATAGAAGATATAAGATTTAACGGCCATCCGTCTGAAAGGCTCCCGGGAAACTGCAATTTTTCTTTTAAATATATAGAGGGAGAGGCGATAGTCCTGAGGCTTGACCGGGAAGGTATTGCGGTATCCAGCGGTTCGGCCTGTTCCTCCTCTTCAATGAAACCCTCTCACACGCTTACCGCAACGGGGCTGTCCGCAGAAGAAGCCCATGGATCACTGAGGATCACCCTGGGGTTTGAAAATACAAAGAGGGAAGCCGACCATTTCCTTGAGGTCCTACCCCGGATAATATCCGATCTCCGTAAGATTTCTCCCCTTTATAATAAATAAGAAGTCAAAATAGCGCATAAACTGCTATAATTATAAAAAATAATATTCCCTTGCATATGCTTAGGGCTTGTGCCGCCGCCGATCAGGGCCGTAAGGTATGCGGCCGGATATAATATTTTGATCCGCAAGATGGGATCTGCTATTAGCAACTAAAGAGTAAAAAGGTGACGAATAGGTGTTAAAACTATATCTTGCCCAGATAAATCCCACCGTGGGAGACATAATACAAAACCACAGGCTCATCATCTCGCATATAGAAAAAGCTGCTGCCGGCGGCGCAGATATCATCATCTTCCCTGAACTTGCACTTACCGGATATCCTCCTGAGGATCTTCTTTTAAAAACTGCATTTATAAGTGAAAACTTAAAGTATATCGATAAAATCAGCAAAGTTGTCGGGGATATAATCGCAATAGTGGGTTTTGCGGGAAGCACCCGCGGTGCTATCTATAATTCTGCAGCAATAATATCGGGGGCAAAAATAATATCAGTATATAATAAGCAGCACCTGCCAAATTATTCTGTATTTGACGAGGAGCGCTATTTCCAGAAGGGTAATACAAATTATATATATAAAATAAAGGACCATCTGGTAGGGGTCAATATCTGCGAGGATATCTTTTATGCGTCCGGACCTGCAAGGATCCAGTCCATAGCCGGAGGTGCCGATCTTATTATAAATATTTCGGCTTCCCCCTACCATACAGAGAAGATCTCCTCAAGGGAAAAGATGCTTTCCACAAGGGCAGTGGACAATCGGGTAAACCTGGTGTATGTAAATCTTGTGGGTGGACAGGATGAACTGGTTTTTGATGGAAACAGCCTTATCATTAATGAAAAAGGCAAAATTATCGGAAGATGCAAACCCTTTGCCGATGATATTCTTATTGCAGAAATTGATCCATCCACATCACATGCTGCAAGGATAAAGGATACAAGATTTAAGGATCAAAAGCTAAGGGCCGGTGATATGGAAGGCTCCCTGAAGATCATAGAGCTTGTCCATACAAAGAAAAAAAGTGGTAGGAAGGACCCTGCCGGACCCGGAACGCTAAACGGGAAAAATACCGTACAGTATTCCGATCTTATATCCTGTCCCGAGGAGGAAGTCCTTGAAGCCCTTATTCTTGGGACACGCGACTATATCAGGAAGAACGGTTTCAGTAAAGTCGTAATAGCATTAAGCGGAGGTATTGATTCTGCAATAACTACAGCGGTTGCGACTCTTGCCATAGGAAAAGAAAATGTAACTGCTGTACTTATGCCTTCAGGTTTTTCCTCTAAGGGGAGTATTGATGATTCTGTGGCTCTTGCAAATAATCTCGGGGTCAAATATATAACGGTTCCGATAGCGGGGATCTACGGGGCCTATCTGAAGGATCTTGAAAGTATCTTTAAGACCGGTGATATAAATATCACTAAAGAAAATATCCAGGCCCGCATAAGGGGAGCCGTTATAATGGCCTTTTCCAATGAGAATAACTGGCTGGTGCTGTCAACAGGAAATAAGAGCGAGATAAGTGTCGGATACTGTACCCTTTATGG